>DASUZI010000280.1:0-6435 GCA_036376955.1 Nitrososphaeraceae archaeon | reverse complement strand
TTTTAGATTCTGTTGATGCTAAAAATCAGATTAATTGGATACATCTCAGCAGATGATGTTGAGAAATCCAATATTTAGACGAATCTATTAAATTATTTTATTTTATTATATCTAGCTATTAAAACAATTTTTAGTCAAAATTATTACATTTAATAATATAAACAGACTATCTTCTTGGAAAGATTAGATATCGACAAAAATTAATCTAAAATTTTTAATTGTCTAAAAAAAGAAAAGGTGATTATTTGGCTAAATCCTGTAAACCTTTACCAACTGTTTCAGCTAGACCCTTTGCGCCTTCGGTGATATTAGTTGTTAGGTCCTTTGCTCCTTCACTAATATTGGCACCTAAATTGCTAGCATTTCCTTCAATTGCTTCACCTGTTTGATTGGCACCTTGTTGTAATTCTTCACCTGTTTGATTTGCAGAGTCACCCGCTTTGTTCATTGTTTGATTCATACTTTCTGCTTGGCCAAATGCTGATAAAGTGGATGTAGATAAAGCTAGCATTGTTCCAAGAAAGATTGTTGCTGCTACCGTCGGTAATATTAGAAACAATTTATTGTATATCATTTGTCATCCATTTATATTTGATTTTTATATTAAAATTTTTAAAAACATTTATCTATTTAACAATTCTGAAAAATATTCTAAGAAAAAAACTATTTCATTTAAATTGAATTTAATAACGTGCTTAATAATTTTTACAAATTAAGTCATTACCTTCCAATTCTAGAATCTAGATTGTCTCACTAACTAACTCTCTGTTAAAAAAATAGTTAATCACATCTCAAAAAAAATAAATGAATTATATCGGACAACATTGATTTATAAACAAAAATAACATAGTTTGAATAAATATGAATAATGGTTTGTTGTAGTTGTTAAAGATAATTGTTGGACATATTATATAACAAAGATCTTATGAAACTCTCCTCAAAAGCTAGCGCAGAATTATATTGAAAAGTATAAATAAAATCCATAATAATTTTTAGAGTTTTAATAAAATATATATATAATTAGTATTTTTACCTTTATGTATTTTACCGTTTCAATCATATGGGTATTTCATATTACCTAGTTCTTCTGCTGTGACTATACTCTAAAACATATTTTTCTATTTATAATTGGGAAAAGCATGTCAATCTATTCTTATCGTCAGTGCGTTTCAATAATGGAATTGATAAATATTCAAAGATAGTCAAAACTTACATTATGTATTTGTCCAATATCTAACTCATTCAAAATATAACATATACATAATAAATCTATTAGATATACATTAGTGTTGAAGAAAGAAAGCGCATATTGGATCAACAAATTGAATCTTCAGAAACATCCAGAGGGTGGATACTTCATCGAATCCTACAAATCTGAAGAAGTAATAAACATATCTAAATATGGTGAGCCTAGGCATGTTTGTACTGCTATCTATTATTTACTTGAAGGAGATGACTTTTCATCTTTTCATATAATGAAATCTGATGAACTCTGGCACTTTTATATTGGAAGCAGCTTGACTTTGTATATAATTGAACCAAATGGAAGATTGCGTCTAGTTAGATTAGGACATAATATTGATAGAGGCCATACCATTCAGGCAACTGTTAAGTCAGGATGTTGGTTTGCAGCAGCTGTCGATAAACACAATTCTTATTCTTTAGTTGGTTGTACTGTTTCTCCAGGATTTAATTACAAAGATTGGAAGTTAGGAGATATGAAAACATTAACTAAATTATTTCCTCAACATAAATCACTTATAACAAAATACACAAGATCATCTTCATCTTTAATAACATAGTTTTATCATTTATAAAAGAATCAGATAGTATTTGAATGACTGTTTTAATTTCGAATTAATTAACTTTATTAATTATATATGGAAGAGGTAATATTATTCTATTGATATGTTTCTATTTTATAGGTAAGTTAGTACATTAATAATATTCCTAAATACTATAATATAATTATAATGAATTTAATAATCGACTATTTACTTGTTAATCTACTATAATAAAGTCTTGGGTCTTTAAAACTCAACTTTTAGACAAATAGTACATGCATGCATCTTATAATATCATTTGATTGTAGACAATTTATTTAATTAATTGTTATAGCCTGCCATCCATTCTATTGATGTGTCATATAATCTATGAGAAAGATATCATAAATTGCATATCAGAATTGGAAAAAAGTTAAAATAATAATGTTATGATCATAAAAAACAAATAATATTTATCAGTTTTACAAAATCCCATTATACGTTCTGAAACGCATCTTCATTTTAATGAATAAAAATTTGGGTGTGTTATTTAATTTAAGTTTTAAAGTATTAATGACCTTTATTAGACATTTCCCATACAAGATCGTTAAACATAGTATTCATATGCTTAATCTTAATATCCATACCTTCAAGGAGAGTTAGAGCTTCTGAAGTATTATTGGTTTTGATCAATTCGATAACATCCCCGATGTTATTTGATAATTGAGAATGAGTGAACCTCATATGAGTCATCATTTCATCTAGAGAACTTGTTTGAGCAAATACGTGTGGAACGAAAAAAATTCCAGTCAGCAAAAAGAAAAGGATGATCTTCATATCATTAATATACATTTAAATCCTTTTAAACATTTAGTATATTCAACAATTATTAGGAATCAGAAATCTTAAAAATTCAATATATTTTCGATATTTTTGTAATTGAAGATCTTTTTTTCTGATAATTGAAGGAAATGGTTAATTAAAATTTGGTTAAACAACGATTATAGTAAAATGAGATTCTGTGAGTAAATATTTTTTTCTGTTCATTCTCCTTTTATATCATTTCTTGATAATTTTTAAATATACTAAATTAAAAATATATGTTAAATCACAAATTTTTATTTATCGGTTGTTCATTTCCTAAATTTCTGATATTATTAACTGTGTTGATTGGCAAATTGTGAATATGTTAGTAATTACTGTATTGACTAAAATTGTATCAATACCGTTGTATAAGTACAGTTCTAGTATATTGGAGAAATTTAATATTATAATTTGACATTGTTCATAACAGGTTATTTGATTCTAATCTAATACGAATTTTGAGATTAGTTCTCTATTAAGGACATCGCCACCTTTTAATTGGTTTTCATTAGTATTGTCATTGGATTTTCCTAGAATTCTGTTCATTTCCTTCGTGATCTAACCAAACCTATTTCACTACCTTGATTGAACTTTTTTAATCCTTAAAGTGCAGGTGTATATTTATCTTCGAAAAGGTTTTCAAATATTATTAATTGTAAGAAAGTAATTTGACTTATTGATTAGGAAAAAACCACTTGATAGAATAAAAACATGCTATAAAATTTAAGAATGTAAAAAGGGAATAAACACACCTTAAAATATTTAATTATGAACTAATGCCAAAAATTTATTTGTGAGAAATGTGTATTATATTGTATCACTGAATAACTATACTAATTCTCTATAATAATGTCCATTTTTGTATGGGTATCTAACGCCATTCAATGCCCTTTGTGTTCGTTCACTATTATAGAGATTATCACTTACTACCATAATATAGTTATTCAGTGATCTACAAACAGAAAATATCCATGCTACTATGGATAAAATGAGAGAATATAGGTAAATTCAGAGTAGAAAGGCTATGATCTAAATAATATATCGACATTCAATGTATAAATCCGAGTTTGAATTTTATAAAAAATGCTATAGATATGTTATAACGAATTCAATATATTCCTTATCTTGAAATGTCTTTTCTTTATTGGTAATTCGAAGGAGTTACTAAATCCATATCCAATGTAAACCGTAAATATTTTTTGATAATAAGATAAAATTGATTTTATAATAAACAAACAGATTTGATGTTTATATGACAATCTTATTCAATCATCTAAACTATACAAAATATATTATAATCTATGAAAGAAAATACCAACAAAAAACCAATATAAATTATTGAATAATGAAAAAATAAGATGGACATGTTAGATTAGAAGAGATGTAGATAATAAGTTTAGCCTTTAAGAAATGTATTGACTATTAAAATTAATCCTTCATGAAATAGAAAATAATAGTGTATTATTGCCATCTTTGAATTGAATCAGCCAGACACTAGGAAATTTCTATTATTTTCATAGTTTAGCTCATTATAAGAGAAGGGCATCAGTCCTGGAACCAAGGATGTATTTTGATATATATTTTAAGGCATCATACACTCCTTTACAATTATAAATTACTTCTCCGGAGGTGGAATAAATTCATAAGGTATATCAAATAATAAAAATTTTTTATACTAGTAGAAAAATATTTTATCTAATTTTTGTTAAGCAATAACAGAACAAAATATTATAATCTATTGCACAAGATCCCATATATCATATCGTATTATAACAATTCACATCGACAAAAATTATTTGCCTGTCTTTTAAAACTGAATCCAACTACCTCCTTGTATTTGTACTATTAAATATTTTAAAATAATTTGGGATAATTAGGTAATAATATTTTATTGAATTACCATAGCCACAAACAATTTGTATTAATGGCTATGGTAAGATTAAGACTATTTTCCTTGAGTAAATTGTTTTTGTAATTTTATTTTATAAATATATTATTTATATTTGATGAAAATTTTATACTAATTATAGTTATTAAAATATTGTTGTTAAAAAAGGTTATGAGAATAAATTTAATTAACGGCTAGATTTTATATTTCTGATGTTATAAATGTTATAGCCTTCAAACAAGTATTGAGGGATGTAGAGAAGATTATAATAAAACCTTTGTATGAATTTTTTATTGAACTTGCTATGTAATTTCCAGAAACTATGATCTCTGAACTAGATTATCACCATAATAATAAAAATTAATTATTTATGAAAACAGTACTACTCAATTTCTAGTACAAAATAGATATAGCATATATATTATATACATACAATAATCAATTTGTAAGTTGTAATAATAAATTCAAAAAATTTATGAGGGGTTTTATTTGTTTCAAGATAAAATATTTGGATATTATAGCATGTTGATTTACGTCCTTCTAAAATATTAGAATATTTTTCCAGTTAATTTAACATTCATTTATCTCCTTTGATAAATAGAACAATATTTTTTATTTTGAATTCGTATGTACAAGTATACAGGACCCCAAATATATACATGTCAGAGATCACGATTTAGTTTTTTATCTTACTATAATGTATGTTATTAAAAAACAATTTACGAAATATTTAATTAACGTCTTAAACGGGTATTTAATCATGAAGTTTCACCACCTCATAATAGTAAGCATATTTTTTACTAACTTGATTTTGTCATTATTAGTTTTAACACCAGACAAATTTATCTATGCTTCACCCAATTATCATTTAACTCAAAACCGAGACATAGAACCCAAGCTGAATTATGAATTATATGATATCACACTTGACAATACTTTTTATAATTCTAAACTTCTTTCTTTTAAAATACCTGTAGGTTGGGGAATAACAAATGAAAAAGAAGATTCAGATTTTTTACATTTGGATCTATACCCTAAAAATGATGATCAAGCTCAAATTTTGATCGTATCTTCAAATTCTATGCTGTATTCTGGTGTAGAAGAGTTACTTCCTTCTATGGTAGAATCAATGTTCAAACAGTCTGTAGGCGATGATAAAAAGATTGAAAAAATAAGATCTTTTGATATTGGCTATGTCATCGACGGAACAGAGATGAATACGGATCTTTATAAAATATTTTTTGGAAATAAATCAGTAATGACTGTAGTTGTATATGGATTAATTGACTCTGATTCCATGTTTATTGCTTACTTTATGTCTCCCCAATATGACAAATATTTACCTGAATTTGAACAATTGATGAATAATATAAATTTCAAGTAAAATTCTAAATTATGTTTAACGTAATTTTAAAAATCTCATATATTTTCTTTGTTTACTAATTGTATTAATTACTATTAATCTTACCTGTTACATCTTTTTTTATTTAATTAATAATTACGTTTTAAAATAGAACTATTTTGATATACATTATAGACATAAATATAAGGCAATAGATGTAATGAAAAATTATAAGGATATTAATTTGGTTTTTTAAAAGTAGCCTTAGGAAATCCAATCTTTATAGGGTGTCTGAATGCCGAATGGATCATAACCAATTCTCCTTTATTTAGTCTAACTATATTCATTTTAGTACTTTCATCAAGCATTGAATAAGGCTTGGTAGATAGTTCAGTTAACCCTAGCTTTGCTGTAATATGTAAATCAGTATTTTCTTGTAATCTATAATCTGTGGCACTTTTAAATTGCTGTGCAGAAAACAATATTGTTCCTCTTGTTCTGCCGGCAACTACTGTTCTCATTATCTGGTCGGAAACTGAATTCATATTATTAGTTTGAGATTTAGGTATAAATCTATT
>DASUZI010000279.1:0-14810 GCA_036376955.1 Nitrososphaeraceae archaeon | reverse complement strand
GTAAACATTTTGCAGTAGTTCTACGTTTTCCTCTGATTTCAACAACATCACCAGTAGAAACTGCTAAAGAATCCATGGTATCGTAATCAATTCGTGCTATACCTCTACCAACATCACGTGTATAAGCTTCCAGCACTTTTAATGAAATACTATTCTGGCTCAATTATATGTATGAATTCTTCTAAAATCACATAATAATCTTTGGTTAAATAATAAAAAATATCAAATAGACATGAATATTTACAATGTAAATAGTTATAAAAATTAAAAATTTGTAATAAACAATTGAGTGATCTAATATTAATTTTGATTTTTTTAATTTTTTAAAACACAAAAGTTAAAATCACCTAATTGAAACGATTACTATAGAACTATTTTGGGTAAACGACCGTTAGTACGTAGAAGAGGAAGAGGAGGAAAGCAGTTCAGGGCTATTACAGTAGGAAAGATATTACCTGCTAGATATCCTAACTTTAAGTTAGAAGAACAACATGAAGGAAAAATTGTAGACATAATACATGAAAGAGGAAGAGATGCTCCTTTAGCTAAAGTAGAATTTGATAATCACAATATATCTTATATTCCAGCACCAGAAGGTACTTCTGTAGGCAGTACTATTAAAACAGGGGTTGGTACTCCTGCAACTCCAAAAAATATATTATCATTAGAATCGATTCCTGATGGGACTTTAATTTGTAATATAGAAAAAAATGCAGGAGATGGAGGAAAATTAATTAAAGCTGCAGGATCATCAGCTATAGTTTTTTCACATTCTTCTGAAGGTGTAACTGTAAAATTACCTTCAGGGAAATTTTTGCTTATCAATCAAAAATGTCGTGCTATGATCGGAGCTATTGCAGGTGCTGGAAGAAAAGAAAAACCGTTTTTGAAAGCTGGAAATAAGTCAATTTATATGAAATCCAGAGGTAAAATATATCCACACGTAAGAGGAATTGCACAAGCAGCGGTATATCATCCACACGGTGGAGGAAGACATCAACATATAGGACGTCAATCATCAGTAGGTAGGACTACTCCTCCAGGAAGAAAAATGGGAAATATTGCTCCTAGGAAGACTGGAAGAGGTAGACTGAAGGATCGTAGATAGGCTGCAACACCATTTTTTTTATATTTATTTTTGGAAACAAATTAAATTTATCTTCCTATACTTTAAGATAAAAGATCAAAAATAATAACTTTTAATAAAAATAATAATAATAACAATCGACTAATTACAAAAGATCATTTATCTCATCAACAAACATAGTAGTGCTTTCTGAACATGAAGTCTATTTTCAGCTTCTTTCCAAATGACTGATGATTTTCCATCAATCACATCAGAAGTAACCTCCTTATCTCGTTTTGCAGGAAGACAATGCATAAATATTACATCATCTTTTGCATACCTCATAAGTTCAGAATTAACTTGATATTTAGGTATAAATATAGTCTCACGAATTACTTTTTCATCATCTTTCCCTAAAGAGACAAATGTATCAGTTACTACTATATCCGCTTGTTGTACTGCATGTATAGGCTCATTTGTTACTATAATTCTAGAACCAGTTTTTGCTGCTTCTCTTTTCGATATTTTGACTATCCATTCAGGAGGTTCATATCCAGAAGGACAGGCTGCAGTAATATTTATTCCTGTTTTAGCACAACCAATTAAAAGATCATTACATACATTAAATCCATCTCCTATCCAAGCAAGATTTAATCCCTTAAATTTTTTTTTATATTCTCGAATTGTCAGAAGATCAGCCAAGATTTGACAAGGATGAAAAAGATCGGATAATCCATTAATAATAGGTATAGACGAGTATTTAGATAATTTTTCTAGATCGCTATGATCATAAACTCTAGCCATTAAACAATCCACATATAATGACAATGTCCTTGCTGTATCCTCTATTGATTCTCCTTTTGATAATTGCAAATCATTTGTTCCTAGAAAGATAGCATGACCGCCTAGTTGAAACATACCTGTTTCAAAACTAACTCTAGTACGTGTTGACGGTTTTTGAAAAATCATTCCCAATGTTCTACCTTCAAGTAATTTTCTCGATGATCTATTGTTCGTTTCTTTTTTAAGATTAGTTGCAAAATCCAGTATAGAGATAATTTCGTTTAGATCCAGGTCTTGTAAGCTAAGAATATGTTTATTCTTTAAGGAGCTCATCTAAATCATCGTCTGAAAGATACTTGACTTCATTTTTGTCTTTATTCTTGTTTTTCTCAGATATTTCATTCTTGTTTGTAGCATTGTCTTCATTCTTGTCTGAATTGGATTTTCCTTGATTATTTTGTTTATTTTTTTGCTCATCTGTTGATAAAACTTTATTACTATCTACTTGAGATTTTCGTTTTCCAAATAATGAAGAAAAAAAGCCTTTTTTCTTTTGATCTTTGTTTTCTGCTGTTTTTTCAGTAACAAATTGTTTCTTGCTATCCTCATCATTATTATTATTAGATGAATATGATTTATCAAGAAGAGTTTTAGAATCTTCTTCTTTTGTTCCAGTCATTTTTTCAGATTTACTAAATTGTGGGTCATTTTCTAAATTAATAGTATTATTATTTTTTTGGTAATCAACTTTTTTCTCTTCTTCTTTTACTCCAACTTTAGATATTACAATATCATTATTATCTAGGTTATTACTGATAATAGGATCTAAATTAGAAGAAGAAGGTTTATTTTGATACAATTCTTCAACACTATGAATAGATTCGTTATCAGAGATACTCTTTGATTTAATTTCTGGTAACTTTTCATTATTATTACTTTCATTTATAATATTAGAACTATACTTATTTGTAATTTCTTCTGAAATTTGAGAACCAAACAATGATTCTATGAATGTATCGAGATTGAATGGAATTATATCATCATATTTTTGACCTACTCCAAGATAAATGATAGGTTTAGAAGTAAGATATGTAATTGAAATAATAGCACCTCCCTTTGCATCTGCATCTGTTTTAGTTAAAATTGATGCATCAAATTTAGTATAGGCAAAGAATTCTTTTGCTTGATATATTGCATCATTTCCTGCTAAAGAATCTCCTATAAAAATTTTCAAGTCTGGTTTAACAACCTGAACAATTTTACTAATTTCATCCATGAGATTTTTTGCAGTTTGCATTCTTCCAGCAGTATCGATTAAAATTGCATCTACTCTGTGTTTTTTTCCATATTCAACTGCATCTCTTGCAACTGCAGATGGATCCGCTCCGTATCTTTGATGAATCATTTTCAGAGATAATCTTCTAGCATGTTCACCTAGTTGTTCTATAGCACCTGCTCTATGAGTATCACTTGCTGCTAATACAACAGATAACCCATTTTTATGTAAAAGATTAGCAACTTTGGCTACAGTAGTGGTTTTTCCAGTTCCGTTAATTCCTAGAAAAACTACTACAAATGGGCCGCCTTTATTTTCTTTTTTGAAATTAATCTTCTTAACTAAGTCTAGGGTACCCGATTTAGTAAGTATTTCATAAATAGATTTTTGAACATGGAATTGAATTAATTCTTCTGGTGTTTTATCTTTTTCAACAGAGAGACCCAATAATTTATTTTTCAAGTTAGCCGAGATATCATCAATGACTTCCTGTGCTACATCACTTTCTAGCAATGCAATTTCTAGATCAAATAGAGTATTTTCAAGATCTTTCTCAGAAATCTCTTTTTTACTGATATCTGAAATAATATTTGAAAAAGCTTTTTTTAATTTATCAAACATGTATACTCATACACAAAAATAATTTAAATCGCAGTGTTTTATGTTTTCTTTTTTGCTTTGATTAAATAGATTATGAAGGTTGCTGCAACATCGAATTCACCTGATGTTGGATCTGTTCAAGTTGAGAAGTTATTTGTTTTTTCTGTTCTACTAATTGTTTTAATCCAATTTCAAATTCCTTGATTCTTGACTCTATATAATTTAGAGTATCTTGATGTGTTTTTTCTATTGTAACTCCTGCACCAATATTAACTAATAATTTATCAATTGAAGGAATATTAGTTTTTAAAAATACTCCTACTCCAATTGGCATTAATGCCTCATTCTCTTTATCTAGAGGAATATTTTGAAGAGCATACGAAGCAAGACGAGCTTCTTCAATTAATTTTGTAACTGTAGCTTCTCTTTCTAATACTTCATTAAGATAAAGTTCTAATGTTCTGGAATGCTGAACAAGCTCATTGACTCTTTGTTCCATTGCTGATTTATTCGTATTAACTTTATTGCTCATCTGTATTGAATTATTTTAGGTCCATTTATAACTGTGACTCAAAAGGAAAAAAGTAAATATTGGGATTTTTCAAACGATAGTTAAAGAGTAGAGACTTTCATCAATTCAGCGATCTTTACCTCCATCCCGTATCGATCTTGATTATTTTTCATATGGTTGTATATTCTAAGCAAATCCAAAGAGTTTTTTACAAGGTTAAAAGTACCTGTAATTTTCATCAAAATAAATTTGAAAACTAAAGGATATATACTAAAATATTTAAGGACTTGTTCTCTATATTTTTTAAAATCATTCAAATTATTTATAAAGAGATCCGCACAAATTGTTGATGGGATTATGCCTTCACCAAGTAATGGATAAACTGTACCGATCGATTCTCCAACTCCTATGGACTTTTTACCATCGTAAAATGGTTCTGATTTTGATGGTGGACTAATTCTTACTGGTCTTCCATTTTTTTTAATTATTTCACATTTGTATTTCTTTAGAAAATTTTCAACAAAAAGATTATGATTTTTTTTTGTAAAATCACCAGCACCTATATGAGCATATCCATTTCCTAATGGAAAATACCAGAAATAGCCAGACATAGAAGGAAATCCTTTAAGATAAAAATCATCATATGGAACTTTATTATTATCATATTTGACTTTATATTGAACACAAGGTACCCACATTTCGTAATCAAGTTTAGGAAGATAATTCCTATGAAAACCAGTAGAATCTATAATTAGATCAAAGTCAACTTCTAAATTTGTCTTTTTTGGTGCTTTTCCATATTTAATTTCTGTTCCTTTTATCATATCTTGAATAAGTTTTAATTTATCATAACTAACCATACCTTTTAATCCAATATCAACATGTTTGCTTTCACCAAGGTCTACGCTCATATTTCGACCATTATGTAAAACGTAATTATCAAAATCTAGGCCACATTTTTTTGTGTAGTCTACCATAACATTTTTGCTAGTAGCCCAAGCGCAAACTGCATCATGTTCTTCTTCTTTCATTCTTTCAAATCCGACTACATGAATATCATGATTATTACTAAGCTGATTCATTAAATAGGCACCTGCAACGCCAATTCCCACCACAGCAATTTTCATTGATACAGTACTACAATCCAAAAATAAAAATATATTGCGAAAAAATTAAACACCTACCACTAGTGAAAAAGAAAAAAGAAATGCCAGGTGCTGCAAGGGCAGGTATAGCTATTTTGGTATTAGGAGCGTTCCTTCTTGGTATAGGATACTATCAAGATAGAGGAGCACTCTCTTTATATGGATTAATAATGTCAATATGTGGGTTTAGTTTGTATATGATTTCATCCATTTACATTTCAAGAAAAAGTAATCAAGCAAAAGGATCTTATTCTAAATAGATGGCAGGTTTATATGGCCTGGAAAATCTAGACTTTGATTTTGGATCAAATTTTTCCTTTTCTTCTTCTGAATAAACAAATATTGGAATATTTTCAGATTCTATTTCATTAGATATCAGATTATGTGAATCTTTTATTATAGAAATTTCATCAAATGAGTTCAAATTTAATCTATTGTTTCTTGATTCAATAGATTCAGAAAGAATATCTTCTACAGTTTTTTTAACAAAAGAAGGATCTTTTTTTGCAAAAGAAGTTTCAGGATCTTGTATTAATTCTTTCATTATATTACCAAAATTTCTTTCATTAGTTAAAGTGATTATTTTGAGAATTTTCTGGTAAATTTTTTGTTTATCAGAAGAAGAACAGTAAATATATATTTTACATGGTAGTTTTTTAGTTACTTTAATAATATTTAATATGTCCAACGTTAATCTTTTTATGAATTCATCTGATTCTTCAGATAATGGATCAATCTTTTCATTGAAAACACTCGGCCATTTTGAAGAAACAAGTGAAGACTGATTACCTAAACTATTCCAAATTTCTTCAGATATAAATGGAGCAAATGGGGATAATAATTTTATTCTAATAGAAAAACAAAGAACTAGTATTTTATTCACTATGTTATCATTACCTCGTTTTTTAGCACTGATTCTTTTTTTATACCAATGAATATCTTGATCGAAAACGTACAAAATATTATGAAGAGCTTCACGTATACGCAGTGTTTCCATAGATTTAGTAACATTATTTATTAGCCTTTGTAATTTACTTATTAGCCATCTATCTTCTAACTCCAAAGGATATTCATTTGTAGATAGATCCAGATAAAGTGATTCATCTAATGAGAAATTTGGGTTTGATATTTTATTGTAAAAATTAGAATTCAAAAGATGACGTGAAGTATTGTAGAATTCTAATAATTTTAGTTTAATAGACCTTGCAGTATCAAAGGAAAAATCTGCGTCCTGAAGAAGTTCAGATGAAATCAATATTGCTAATCTAATTGTATCTGCTCCATATTCTTGAATTGCTGTTCTTAAAGGTATTATATTCCCTATCGATTTAGACATCTTTTTACCTTCCATTAAAACAGAACCATTGACTACTATCTGGTGTGGCCAGAACTTTTTTTCAAAAATAGCAACATGATTAAAAAGAAAGAATGAAAGATGATTTGGTACCAAATCCCGTCCCGAATGTCGAGAATCAACTGGATAAAAATAAATAAATTCATTTCTAATTTCTTGTATCAACGATATCGAAAGATTACAATTTTTTGCTACATCATGACCAATTCCGATTCCTAAGAGTATATAGTCAAAAAAAGACTCATCAATATTATCGAGACTTTTTTTCATTGAGTATTTTTCTTCATTAACGAATTTGGATATTATATAATATGCCATGTAAATAACTGAATCTGACAAGCTTTCTATTATCCATTCATGATCCCATGGAAGTTTAGTTCCAAGACCTGACTTCCTTGCACAAGCTCTTTCTTTTAACCAGTCAACTACATTGTGAAATTCTTGTCTAAGATCCTCGGGAAGAATACTTAATTCATCGATATAATTATGTACTTGACGCTTCCATTCTTTATCTTTATAATTAATAAACCATTGATCATTCAATACTTTTACAAAACATTCATTACCACATCTACATTTAATTGGCTTATTAACGAATTCATAAAAGATTTCAGCTAAATTTTTTGAAGCAAGCAAATAATTTTTTATCTCTTCCTTAGCTAATTGAACGTCCATTCCAGAATATTTTCCAGTATTTGGTAACATCTTACCCTGATAATATTCTAAATGATAGATTTCATTTGTTGCTTTTTCCAGTCCTCTATCTGATTGATAATTAATTTCAAACTTTAATATTGCATCTTCTACGCTTGATATTAAGCTGTTGTCATTTAAATTAGTATATTGAATTTCTATAATTTTAATTGGATTGATTTGTGATAAGTCAATATTAAATGAGAGTAAATTTGTCTCTTTTTTTAAGTCAACTAGAGCTTGAAAATCATATGGAGCATGACCAGGTACCGACATTACTATTCCAGTTCCTGTATCAGTTTTTACAAATTTAGCAGGAAGAATAGGGATATTTATATCTCTAATAATATCTGTTGCAAATTTACCAATCAATTCATTTCCTTTTATGGTTTTATTGATTTTTATACTATGATTAAGAAATTCTAATTTTGTAGAGGCCTCTTTAGTAACAATCCATTGTTCAGTATTGTTATCTACATCTATTATCAAGTATTCAATATCAGGATTTACCCAAAGATTTGTGACTCCAAATATAGTCTCAGGTCTTAAAGTAGCAGTAGGAAGTATTACATCATTCTCAGCTAACCTAAATTTTATTAGGATATATTCACTAAATTCTGGCTCAACATCTCCAATAGTATCATGTTGACTTACAGGATTTTTATCATAGGGACACCATCCAACAGGATGAGAACCTTGTACAATTAATCCTTTTTTTGCTAATGTTTTAAACTGCCAAGTAATGAATTTTGAATATAAAATATCAATGGTTGTAAATTCTCGTCGCCAATCTATAGAATAACCCATATCTTGCATTCCTAATTTTATCTCATTATGAAAAAATTTTGCAATATTTTCTGGTTCTGTAAATAATTTGATGGTATTTTCAGGAACATTATATAAATTTTTAAAAGTTTCAATTAAATCTTGATCTTCTGCGATTACTCTTTTTGACATAGCTAAGATAGGAGTTCCTGTATAGTGAAACCCCATTGGAAATAATACATTATAGCCTTTCATTCTCATATATCTAGCATGAACATCAGCTAGTGAATAGGTTCTTCCATGTCCTATATGCTGTGGAGAATTAGGATAGGGAAATGCAACAGTTATAAAATATTTTTTTTTATTAGTATTATCGTAATCGGCTTCAAAAAGATGTTCTTCTTTCCATCTAGACTTCCATTTCGCCTCAAGTTCCTTCCAATTAATGCTATTATTATTATTATTAAATTCCTCTTTATTATTATCCAAATTATTTTCACCTTTTGATTGTATCTTTAACATACATTTCTGAGTAATTTAAGACCTCATCGATTTTATTCTTAAATTTTCCTCCACCCTGACCAAACTTGGAGTCCCCGCCTCCAGAGCCTCCTAAATTAACAGAGAAAATTTTTGCTATTTTTCCTGCATTGATACCATATTTTCTTGCAGCCTCACCAACAAAAACTATTACACGTATACCTTCTCCCTTAGGGATAAGTGAAATATATATGAGAAAGGGATCAAGAGTAATAGATTTTTCTCCTACTACGATATGGAACTCCTCATCCAATTCATCATCAAATATGGTATATAATTTCACTCCTTCTGGAGTTATTTGCGTACTATTATGAGATATAGATTTGGCTAGAATGGGAGAGGTTTTTCGTAAGAGAATTTTAATCTTTGTTTTAAGCTTTTCTGACTCATCCAAGTGTTTCTTAAATGAATCTGTCAGTTTTTCTTTACTAGAACCCAATGATTGGGAAATAAAGGAAACGTTTCTATCTTGGTTTTTAATATGATTAATAGCAGCTTGTCCAGCCACGAATTCTAATCGAACAACACCATCTTGAATTCGTTCTGATTTTAAAATTTTAATTAATCCTATATCACCGGTTCTATTTACATGTGTTCCTCCACATGCCTCAATGTCAAAATTACTTATATTCACTATTCGTACTTTATTTGATGGGACTACTCCACCCTGATATATACGAAAGGAAAATTTTTGTTCACTTTCTCCTCTTTCATATTCTTTTATGTTTACATCAAGGTTCTTCATTACAATTTCGTTAGCAGTTTTTTCGATTCTTTCTACTTCTTCTTTATTCAATGCAGAATGATGAGTTATGTCAAGTCTTCCATAATTAACGTCTTTAAATGCAGAATTTTGCCATATCCACGAACCGAGTGTATTTCTAGCTGAAGAATTCAATATATGAGTAGCTGTATGATGTTTTGTTATTGATTCACGCCTTGCATCGTCTAATTTACATTTAATCATTATTCCCTCTGAAAGAGAAGATAAATTCTCGACCTTATGAAGAACAATATCTCCTTGTTTTATTACTTCTAGGACTCGAGCGTCGCCGATCAATCCTTTATCAGGTTCTTGTCCTCCTCCTCTCGGATAAAATGATGTTTGATCTAAAATCACATAATTTCCTTTTATTTTTAGGATTTGAGCATCAAATTCACGGAGTGAAGAATCTTCATAGTATAATAATCTAGTAGGTGACAAGCCTTCCAATCCTTCTATTGTTGGAATATAAAGAGGTTTTTGGTTAATATTATGTAACTCCGATAATTTTACATAAAAATTCGAGGGTATTTCAGTTATTACATTTACTTCCTTAAGAAAATCAGGAGTAATACCATCAGATTCATATAATCTTATAAGATCATCTACATTCAGTTGTTTCCCATTCTCACGTATAGTAGAAGCAATATCATTCATACGTTGTCTTGTACTTACATATCTCTCAGATTCAAGATTGAGAATAGTATAAATCTCACTCTTATTTTCCTCTAGTTCAGGAAACATATTTTTCAAATATCCTACATGTGTATCGATTAGATCTTCAATTTTTATGTTCCATTTGAATCTCTCAATAATAGATAAAACTCTACGTAAAAGAATTCTAAGATTATAACCTCCACCTACATTAGAAGGTAATGATCCATCTGAAATAGCGAATAATAATGTTCTTGTATGATCAGCTATTGTATAAATTGCTTCATATGGAGATACGATTTTTTGTAGATGTTCAAATGTTATTCCCATCTCATGAGCAATGCTTTTTTTCAATTTTATTATTTTATCAGATGAATCATCTTCAATCATATTAAATTTTCTAGACACAAATTTAAAATAGTTTGAGAGAAAACTTTCATCCTTTTGAATTCCAATAGAATTTTCTAAATACTTTATAACTGATCCAAACGAACAATCGTAGCTCGTAGGAGTACCCATAGTAATCCATGAGAATCGTTCCAAACCTGCACCCATATCAATAATCTTATTTTTCATAATTCTATAATTATTTTCATCTCCTTCGAATTCAGTAAAAACAGCATTACCTAGTTCAAGACCACGTACAAAATATTCTAAAGAAGACCCGAATGCTCCTGCACCTATCCAAATATCTTCCACAAAGGTAATCTCTTCAGGTTTTATCCCCAATACATTAGTTAATAATCCAAAGTCCAAGTCAATACACTTGTCCTTCCAGTATCCACCAGGTGCATCTGCATTACATGTTTGGCCAATCATGCAGAAACTCGTATAATGACGACCACTTACTCCTACATTTTCAACGTCATTGAATCTTAGACATATTTGTGGTACTACTAAAGGATTTGATGGTAATTCAAAGATAACCTTATTGTTCATTATTCTTTGGAAATCCACGATTGATGCAATTGTATAATAAAGATCATCTCTCCACCTACATACTACAGGGTATCGCCTTGTAATAGAGTGACCATGTGATTGAAAATACTTTTCAGTTTCCTTCCACGCACCTATATAATCAAGTCTTTTATTTGTAGGAGGATTTCCTATAAAGTTATATGCCTCATGATCAGGACAGGTATTTTTATCTACAAGTGACCAAAAAAATTTTTCACATGATATACATTTGTTTCGTTTAAAACCTAGTCTATCAAATAATGAAACTCTATAATATTTATCAGGATCAGATGAAAATAGAGTAGAAACCTCGTTTTTACCCAAACTATGCTACCGAATATTATTATCTATATTAATGCTTTATTGATGCAAGATTGAAAATTATATTAAAATAAAATAAAGATTAATTTTTGGCTAAGGATTCCTCAATAAATTTTTGATAGGCTTCTTTAGGAGCAGCCCCTACGGTTCTTGCAATTTCCTTTCCATCTTTGAACAATAGTAATGATGGTATAGAATGAATTCCGTATTTTACGGCAATCTCTTGATTTTCATCTACGTTAAGCTTGACAATTTTAACTTGTCCATCGAGTGTTTTTGCTAATTGTTCTACCGCTGGTCCTACCATTCTACAAGGACCACACCATTCTGCCCAAAAATCAACAAAAACAGGTAATTGTGATTGTACTACTTCTTTTTCCCAAGTCGAGTTATTTACTTGAGGTAAGGTATGTTCAGTTCCCATATATCTTAATTTGGGTTTAGGTTATTTGAATCATACTAAAAATGCAAATTACAAAATAGTTATCGTACTCAATATATTGTCGATTATAGTTAGCTATGATCGTTTCTAGAGTCCATCCTTATAAATTGCAACTAAAAAGTTTAGGTAATATTTTATTCCTTATTTTTCACTGTTTATTAGATTGATTTTGAACGCATTTAATTGAAATCCTTCTACTTCTTCGCTTTCGCCGTTCCACGTGGCTGTCGCTATGAGAGTATATTCTCCTTCCTCCATATCTATTTTATTTGTATCATTAGAATTAATTTTATTAAATTCCTCATTTTTAATTATTTGTGCTAGTTCTCCAGGTTCTTTATATGCGGTAACACCTAGATAAGATGGTTTAATTATCTGAGGGTAATCTTTTATTTTAAATTCTACTTCTGAACCATTTTCTACGGTTATTACTTTTGTATTTATATTACTTAAGTTAAATTGAGGTTTCTGAAAATCTGAAAAGGAACTATCTCCACGATAAATATAGAATACTGGTTTTCCTTCATATGTCTGATTATCATAAATCATTTGAATTTTTGCTGGCAATACATCAGAAACTAAATTGTTGTCTAGTCCAACTGGCACTAAAGAATATGGATTTTGATTATGAATAATATCAGATTTTACCGGCTCTGGTGAGGAATAAGACTCTGCAAAAAATGAAAAAATAACTAAAAACAAGGGAATTGCTATAGTAAGAAATGTAAATTTTTTAAAATTTATTCTATTGTTTATGAAATTCATTCTAATCAAAATTATAATTCTATAAAATATTTAAATTTTGATACTAAAATACAAAATAATATTTAAATTTTAAAAAAATGAGGATTTAAGATTACAAAATGAGGATTCTCTGACCAGTTATTGATTCCATTAACAATGATATAACAGATTTCCTTATTACTATTGTAAATTATTAAGGTAAACGAATTATAAATATTTTAACAATATCTAAAATAGCTATATACACAATACAAGATTAAAAATAATAGGATAATATAGATAATTTAGAAATAAGCCTATGTTGATCATATTTTTCTTATGTTTGAGTTTTGAATCTCCAACCGCTTATAATTAATTGTCACAGTCTGAACATTATTGAAGGCTGATATTTGGTGTGGATACACAAGAGTAAGTCCAGACTATGACAACTGACTTGGTTACAGTTATTGCACTGTTCTCTGTCAAATTGGAGGTTGATAACTAAATTACAGTTTGCGTACAATGTATTTATTGATATCTTAAATTCTCATTCTATGTTTTGAAATTAGTATTCTTTTCAATAATTACAATAAATAAGTATATATTATTGGGATAATAATCAATGGCACTGTAGATATTGCTAGATTAGATGTTTCTACTTTTACTTTTATTTGTTTCTTATCTCTATTTTTAATTAATCTGTCTATTACTGACATTACATTATTAATTGACCAAGCTTACAATATTATTTGGATATCATTTGTAGTTGATGAAGTTATTTCTAATACGAAATCAGATAATATTATTCATATATTCGAAATGAGCATTTAGATCAGTGTTGAGACGTTTCAACAATTTCTTCTATAACTTTGTTTATATTCTGTCATGGTCAATAGAAATCAGTTGGTTGTATTAGAAATGTTTAAGATGGGATTGTACACAGGAGATTATGTATATAATATGAGTGAAATAGAAATCAAAAGATGTTTGAATTGTGGTGATTTAGTCTCTAATCGTACTTTTATGTATGATAATCCTAATTTTTGCACTGGACAGTGTAAAGATGGTTACCAGAGAAGAAATTAGTAGAACGACAGGACCAAGTAGGAACTAAAAGTATTGACAATACTATGAGCAATTTTATCTCTTATTTTTAAAATATTTTTTCTTAGAAACTAGTGCTTCAATCAATAAATAATTTGTTTCAAAGTTATAAATAATGTCACAACAAAACAATACTAGGAGAAAATTAGTTCAGTAGAAGAATTGAATTTATTATATAAATGTTATAATGATTAAATTTGGTAAATTATGTAGAAAGAATGATAAGGATTCTAGATTCTAGAGTAAATATGGATATTTCAGCTATTTGTTCTATTACTACTAACCTTTTTCATTCTTTTATTAACAATTCAATATCGACTAAAATGAATTGATATATAATATAGTTATAAAAATATAGAGATTAGTTGACTATAACTACACCTGTCATGAATGGATGAATTGCACAATGATAACTAAATTCTCCTGCAGAATCAAATGTATTTTCAAATGTGTTCCCTGGAGATATTGGACCTGCGTCAAATAGTCCTTCGTCAGAAGTTACAGTATGTTGTATTGAATCATCGTTTGTCCAAAAAACCGCGCTTCCTATTGGCACACTGATTTGAGGAGGATCAAATGACTGGTCATTGTTTGGATTGGCTGCTCCCGGTGCTATTGATACTGAACCTTCCTGAGAAAAGACAGGTATTGTTGTTGTTATTGTGGGATTCGCTAAAAGCCCCATTGCTAGCATACTTATCATTATTATTAGTCTAGAAATGATAATTTTCATTGTATGCGATAGAGAAATTTAATATATAAAAAACTATATCTAATTAATTTAACTTTTGCTTAAATAATTGTCGAGATTTCACCAATTACTACATTACTTTTAACATCTTGATCAGTATTGGTGAATTGAGAACGGATAGAAATTTTTTATATGGTGTATATTGTGATTTATAAGAAGACATTGATACAGTTTGCATACATTCATATCGGTAATATACAAATATTAGATTATTTTATTGTTATTGTTACTATTATTTTTCTAAATTTTTATGTTTTTAAAACAAGAACAATTCTGTTGCAACAATATGTTTACATTTATTTAGCTTAAATTTAAAATCTGGGCATGTACAGGTGCCATTTTCTATATCTACTTCATAGTAT
>DASUZI010000278.1:0-6895 GCA_036376955.1 Nitrososphaeraceae archaeon | reverse complement strand
CGCTGATGATCTTTCTATTTTTCTTGCATAATTAAAGTTATTTTGCATGATATCATTGTAATATCTTTGTGTAAGTTCTAGTGATTTATTAAAATTCTCAACTCCACCTACAATGATTTCATTAATGGAATTTGTTGTATTGTATTTGTAAATCTGCAATCATTTCTCTTTTCTGTATGCTTATTTCTTTTTTGTAGAACTGACATGTAAAGCGCGAGTAGCGGGATTCAATTCCAGAATGTTCACTTATAGATTCTTATTTTTATTTTTTATTGTTAGTTATCCTATGAATATTCAAATTTAAAATGAATAGATGATAGATAATGATTGACTCATTATTAACATCTATATACAAATATTTGAGATTTTTATCCCTCCTTAATGTGTGGTCAATAATGTTATTAAAGTATAAAACACGTTGAGATAAATTGTATACGATATAAGAAGCCATAGCCTATGAGAATACATCATCATTGATCACCATTGATTAGACTATGGCTTGAGGAGGTAAATGACGAATTTGTTTCTAGTTATAATATAATATTTGATAAATTATTTAGTAAATTTTCCAAAATTTATTGTTAAAATTTATAGCCTAAATGTAAAAAAACTGAAATATATGATAGTAGTTTTTTGGTGTCATCAGAAGCTATTCTAGACCCATAAATCATTTTCCATCTGGCGAAACATCTATTCCATGATGTTCCTTTGCTAACTGGCATCGTTTTGATAACTTGTTTGATATATTGTAACTAATTAGATTTATACAACTTAAACTTCAAATTTGTAATTAAATTTTTTTTATAGGATATAATAAAGTAATAATTAGATTCATGATAATATTTATTCATCTTACTCATTATGAATATGCAATTTGATGTATTCCTTTATCTGTTTGATTTCATTTTTGCTTAAATCTGCTTCTTGATTATTCCAATATTGATTCCATTTTTCTTTACCTTGTTTTAATGTAGTAATTAATTCTATTTCAACAGCATCAAGATGAGAACAATTTACATATTCTATACTTGGATTTGTTTTTATTTTTTCCATAAGAATTTCTGTTTCTAAATTTGTTTTAATTATTTCTGCTATTTCTTCAGGTAATGAGTTTAAAGCATTTAATGCAGAATCACCATATTGTTTATAATTTTCTCTCATTTCTTCTCTATCGTGTTCAAGAGAATGACCTATTTTAGTCAATTTGGCATTTTCAAATGAGCAATTTATAATAATGCTTTCTTGTCCTCTAACTGGAGTTAAAGAAGATAACAATAATGTAGAAAGTAATAATAGTATTAGTAAACTTGATATGATTAGAATTTTCATATTGTGAAGCAATCTATAAATATTATATTAAATAAATTTTTTAAAAAAATAATAGAATATAATTTCTACAATATTTTATTAGTAATTACTACATGATAAATATTTTTTATTATTTATATTAATTAAATCATTAAAATAAATTTCAAGTGTTATAAAATATTAATTAAAGAATCTTAATGCAAATCTGTTTTCAATGGTTTAGTTTAAATGAGAAAAGGAGAATTCTCAGAGTTATTTAACAATCATCATTATCGCAACAATCCAACAATCAAGTGATGCAATCTCAACCCAATATGTTAAAAGATTAATCTCTCGAACAGAATAACAAAAACAAATTATTATTTTTTTATTTTAAACAACATAAAATAATATTGAATATTAATCAAATTATATCAAATCTTAATGAATGTTTTAGAATCTCTTTTGACCCTTTTTAGACAATATACATAAATTTTGGTTTATTGTATTATTATATTCGTCACATATTAGTCACATATTTATAGTGGTTTTCTCCAGTTTTTGTTTTATATAAATAAAAACATTCCTTGTAATTTTACAATTTAATACTTTACTACTGATACATACAAAAATATGTTATGATATCATTTTGACTAGATTTTGATTGTTTAAAAAATGTTTTATAATTGTAAATAATCTATGAGAAATGTAAATATACAAAGTATATGCAAATAATCGTATGACCAGTACAGGTGAGAATAAGTTACACGGTACAATAATGATAGAATGTAGAGGAAAGAGTCGTGCCGTGATAATCAAAAATGTTACTAATATACCTAATGTTGTTCGTGTATCAAAGACAGAAGATGATTCAAATGGTGGGATTTTAGTTACTGTTCATGGATCTAAAGACGATATCAAAAAAGTTAAAAACAAAATTTGGGAACTTGATAATAATAAAAATATTAAAATAAATTCAATTAGTTATAGTTATAGTTAGTATTAACTTTATTATATTTTAAAATTTCTTAATATTCATTAATGCATTGGGAGATAGAGGTAATTATACGAGTTGAAGATGTAGAAATAGACTACATAAATGAAGGATTATTACTTCATCATAGCATAACAGATATTGAAAATCCTTCAAGCATATGGATTAAAGAAAGAAAAGAAAATGGAAAGATTGTCGAGGAAAATCTGCTCAACAATCAGTATAACTACCGTATTGAATTTAAAGCGATAGTTTTTTCTACAGAAGAACAAGAAAGCCTCAGACGGTATATCACTCGAATGAATGGAGTAGATTCTAAAAAGATGTTATTTAAAACACTCACTGGAAAAGAAAAGGCTAGTAAGGCAATATCTGTAGCATCAATTTCTGCCATTATTGTATTTATAATCATATTCAGTCATGAATACATAGTTTCACTTGCTCATAATGGTCATATTGAATTGAGTCATTTTTCTACGATTATAGCCTTTTCACTAGCAGGCGCGGGAGCAACATTTTTTATAGACTATTTAATAGTGTGGAAGGAAAAGTTTGGTGGTCTGAATTTTAATAAATGAATAAGGATCTTTTTAGATAGTTAAAATATAATTGAAGTTTGTAGATACACTTGCTAACATAGTATTACTAAATTAGATTAGTTAATGTTTATCATGATTTATAATTACTAATTTTAATTCTGAAATCAATTATGAGATTAGGAGGAACGATTTGTTTAAATTTTTTGTTACTAATGTTAATAAAATATCGCTAGCATAACAGATTTATAAATCTGCCTAGTTTCTTTTTTGTTTGAAGGTACAATTAAAGATAAAAGTTTGATATATTGATTTCTTGATCTCATTTTTTACTTTGAATATCTATAGTAATTAATTAATTGATTAATAATAAAAGAAAAAATAAAAATTAATTGACTAAATAAAGAAAAAATTGAGAAGGTTGTATTATATATGTTTCAAATTAGTTAGTTTAGTTAATTTTCTATGAAATGAACCCCTACTGATTCTAGACATTCTATCAAAGAAAAAAGGAAGAGAAGATAAATAACAATGTTAATTAAAGAATTTAAAAGAAATTTGCCTGAGATTATCTATCTATGTCAAATGAAGATAATAGAGGAGAAGAAAAAGGAGGAAGAATAGAAAGTAATGGTTTCTCCAATAACGATCATAATAGCATTTTTCAAATAATGAATAGAATAATGACTGAGTTAAACAAAACAAGAAAGATTTTTGTATTTATGTTTTTTAGTATGACGATTCTTCCAGTTACTACTATAATTATTTTTATGTATACTTTTGATGACCCAAAAATTGATCGAGTAGTTCTAAAAACAAATATCCAAGAATCTAGTTTGCTAACACAAAAGTTGAAGAACCAAATGATTCAATTGGAGAATTTGCCACCGTCCGAAAACGAGAAAGAATTACAATTATTATTTAATTCTCAAGAGTATAAAAATACAGTCAATAGAATAGATGAATTATCTCAGAATGAGTTAAACCTAATAAGTGATGATCCAAAAAACAATTTATATAAAAAAGAAATTCGATTAGTTACATTCATTCTTTCAATAATATGGATAATTTTAGGAATACGACAATATATTATATTATCCTCATGGGGAAAAAGATATAAAAAATTTAAAAAACAACAGGAAGAAATAAATAAAAAAATTTGACCTAGAGTAAAATAATTAATCTTTATTTTTCTTCTTTTGTTATTACTGTTATTTTATTAAAAATTAACATTGTTAACTGTCAGTGTTTAGTCAAATTTAAAATATATATAAATTATGTATGCTTATGTCAAAAAATGACAGGAACCAAAATGGAATAAAATATGACGTTTCTAGAAGTATTTTATTCGGAATACTTGCTGGAATAATTACTACGATTGGAATTACAGGGATATCTAATATTTCTGCCCAAGCAATGAATAATACTACTAATAATGAGACATCACAAATGCAGGAGAAAGTAAATTTGACGGGAACTATTGATGTAAAATCTACTATTGGTGAGGCTTTCAAATCTAAAGTTACTGTTAACATAATAGATGCAATAAATACTGCACAATCAAATGTTGGAGCAAATTCTTTCGTTAAGGAAGCAGAGTTAACTGCTGCACATGGATTTTTAGTTTACAAGATAAAGGTAGTAGATGAAAATATGAAAAAATATAAAGTAATTGTAGACCCAGGAAATGGACAAGTATTGATGAAGAAAGAAATAACATGGTATGATGATGAACATGAAAAAATGAAATATGGTGAAGAGAAAGAAAAATACGACAAATACGGTCATGATGAACAATATGATAAAAAGAAAATGATGATGATGAAAGACAAGGAATACTAAATAAAGATAACTTAATAAACTAACAAATTAGTAATAGATTCAATCTTTTTTATTCATTACTATTTCAATAACCTAGACCTTATCTTTTTTTGTTTGAACATTTTATCAAATACAACGATATCCACTTTTGTGAACTGTGTGATTCCAACAATCTACGTACTAGTATCACATGATTATTTCAATCAATCAATCATTCTAAACATACATATTATAATAAAAAACCTTGGAATACACAGCCAAAGCCCAAAATGTCCAAGTCATTTGAATTACTAACTGGTCCAATTGAAAATATACAGAAGTATGAAATTTTATCAGATATTAGTTTTTAATATCTTTCCTTGAACTTAACTTGTTTAACTTGGAAATTTCAGATCCCATGATAATTCAACTAAAACAGACTATATATTCAATTTCTGTACTGCTTTAGAATTATATGAATTTAAAAAAAATTATGATTTATTTGGTTGGATAAATATACCAGATTACATTATTTCCTGATAAAATACAATTTACCTTAACAGTTTCATCTTGTTGAGTTGTTAAAGAAGCATCACATTGGACTCCGTTTATACCATCGTTAACTATCTTTTCAATTTGCTCTTCTAATTGTTGAGACGGTACTAAACTAATTTCTTCTAAAAATTCTTCTTGAATCTTAACTGAATTATGACCTATAATAGAAGATACGATTTTAGTAGAATTATCTACATTTCCTATTATTCTTTGTCCAAATATCAAAATATAATTTTTATTTTCTTCAGGAGTCGGGTTTCCTTCTGTAATATTTTGTGCATTTGTTTGTTGAGGTTGTAATGCTACACTACCAGCACTAGTTAATAGAATCAAAGATAGAGTTATGCTCACAAATATATTTAATAAGTTCTTCATAATTATGAGAATTATTTTAGTAAGGTATTAAAGTTTTAGTTTGCAACAAATCTATATACAACTATTATCAAATGGTTATAATGTTAGGAGATATAATTTATGAACAAAAAGGCAAGATATCTGGTTATAGGATTTTAGATGTAGAAGGTCCAACTATAGAGACTTCAATTACAGGAACTGGTATTATAAATGGAATTGAAGTATCAGATATAGTAACATATTGGAGTAAACCATCATCATATCAATCATCAATACAAAATAACGAAAAAACATTTGATGCAGAAGGTCAAGGTGTTATTTTAACTAAAGATGGAGAAATGGTAACATGGAAAGGATATGGAATAGGACGTTATAATGGTCGTAACAGAACAGATAGAGGTTCAGTATTTTTCAAGGCTTCTAATGGAAAATTAGCATTCCTAAATAACAAAATTGGAGTTTTTGAATATGAAGCAGATGAAAATGGCAATACCAATGGTAAAATTTGGGAATGGAAATAATAAATCTTGGTTGCCAAATACTGTTAATCCAATAAGAATACATCCTATCATGATGTAGATAATATTCCATCGTTACAAGATGTTAAAAGAGCGAACTTCTAGTTTTGTTGGGTTTGATAATTCTCCTAAAGATAATGAGGACAATGACATTAATGACTCAAATAATATCGATTCAACAATATTAACATAAGAAATAGATAAATGGTATAACTTTTCTTTTGTCTTGAGAAAAAAGAATTGTATACTATTTGAAGAAATGTTACAATCATCATACAAATATTCATCTTCAATAGATGTGAAAGGAAAAGAAAATTCTACAGAATAGTTATTTATGACCATTATATTTAAACAATTCAAAAAAATAATATTCAATTCAAATAATCATCATAATCAGTATCATCCCAACAACAATTATTCACATAAACAATAATTTAAATTAAAAAAGAGAGAATTAATTCTATTTCTAATATTTAATATATTTCATATTAAATTTTCAAAAGAAACCTAATACTTCAACTATTAAATAATTTGATTCAAAGTGACAATTAATATCACATCAACAAGACAACAATAATGAAGACAAGAAATACAATTGTCAATGTGGAGAATCTTTCAGTTCAGTAGAAGAATGGAATGATAATAAAAAATAAGAATAAATTATTAATTTTTTGACCAGTAAACTACATTTTCTTCATTACATTTACTGCATGTATATTTCGCTGATTTAGTACCTTGTTTGTCTGTATTCGATACTTTTGTATATTCAGGATCAGGAGAGGTTACCTCATTAGCATTACTACAGAAAGGACATCCAATATTTTCAGTTGTTGTCATGACTATTTTTACTA
>DASUZI010000277.1:0-3283 GCA_036376955.1 Nitrososphaeraceae archaeon | reverse complement strand
AAAGACATATTCTGACAGATAAAGAAGGTATTCCTCTTTCAACTTTTATAACATCAACAAATACTCACGATGTTACTGTCGCAACAAATACAATTGACAATGTTGTTATCAAAAGACCATCATCATCCAAATCACCAAAGCATAGTAAACAAAAACAGAATCTATGTCTTGATAAGGCATATCATTCCAAAGAAGTAGAACAAGAAATTATCAAAAGAGGATATATTCCACATATACGTCACAGAAGAGAAGAAAAAAAATATTGTTTATTGATGCAGTTATATTTTATTTTAATATTTGGATTAGGAATTCACTCAGTTTAATGAATCAGTATTAGTAAATAATGTTTTTTAGAATGTTCAATATAACTTTCAGAATTAATATTGTTTATTAGAAGATGGAAAATAGAGTTCAATTTACCTTTATTAATAATTGGATCAATTCAGGAGATATTTTGTTATTTGTCATTTTAAACTTTTAAAAATTGAGGTCTTATCTTCTTTGAATCTATTTGTAATAAGATTTTTAACTGAATTGTTAATATCGATTTCATTCTCATTAAGAATATCAGTTAATTCTGCAACGGATGAAGGTGGTATATTTTTATCTAGAAATGAATATATGATTCTTCTTTCTAAGAATTCAAAATTATCAATTCCGATTTTGTGTATATCTTGTAAAATCAATTGTCTTAATGCTTGCAAATCGTTTATTTTACTTTCATGATCTGATATTTCCTTTTCAATCTCCGATAGAGTATTTTTGAATAAGTCTAATAATAATCCAATTCTGTGAAAGTTTTTATTTTTTTTATTATAATATTCTGATATTGATTTCTCATATTCTTTATATAACTTTTCAAATTCTTTGTATCTTAATTCTTTGATCTTATTATTTCTAATTGAAAACCCATCTCTAGAAAAAGTCATATTCATACTAAAGGTTGAAGCAAGTCGATAGTATTTTCTATCTGGTGCTCCTAAGTTACTTTCTTGTGTATATGTTTCTATTAATCCAGAGTCTTCTAAAATTTTCATATGGCGAAGAATAGATTGTTGCCCTATTGCAATAATTTTTGATAACTGATTAAAGTATAACGGTTCTTTTGCTAGCAAAAGTAAAATTCGTCTTCTAGTTGAATTTCCCAGAATATCTAAAATTAAATCAGTACTTAATTTATCATTTTTATTATTAATGTTTGATACAATTCCAGAATTGGCTTTGGTTTTCAAATCAATCTCCTTTACTAGTAAATCTTCTAATTTTAATGCATACTACCAAAAAAATATTAAATTTATTTTATTAAGATTACATCTCAGGCATGTCTCCATTCATTCCTGCACCCATGCCTCCGCCATAGGGTGGACCGGCGGGTGGTGTCTTAGATTTACTTGATGCAATTACATTATCTATTCTAAGTATCATAGACGAAGCTTCTGTTGCAGCATTAATTACTTGTTCTTTTACAGCAAGGGGTTCAAATATTTCTTTTGCATTTACATCAGAAACCTTTCCATTGATAACATCTATCCCATACTTTGGTTTATTGCTAGTAGAAACTTTAGTATGTAGCTGAACTTTGCTATCAATTATATCCATGCCTGCATTTTCAGCTAAAGTTAATGGAATTGATTCCAATGCTTCAATAAATTTCTCTGCAGATAATTGTTCTCTACCACTTAGTCTATTAGACCATTCTCTAAGTCTATGAGATACAAATGCTTCAGGTGCACCAGCTCCTGTAATAATATAAGGGTATTCAACTACATCTTTTACACTCATGAGTGCATCATGAATAGACCTCTCTACTTCATCAATGACTCTTTGGGACCCGCCTCTAATTAAAATAGTTACAGACTTTGGGTTTTTGCATTCTTCTACAAAGACCCATTTATCATTCTCAATTTGTCTCTCTTCTACCAAATTAGCATGACCCAGATCATCTTTGGTGAGATCATCAAGATTAGTAACCAATCTTGCTCCAGTTGCCTTCGATAATTTGAACATATCGCTTTCTTTTATTCTTCTAACAGATAGTATCCCTGATTTAGCCAAATAATGTTGGGCCATTTCATCAATTCCTTTTTGACATAATACTACATTAGCTTCTGTGGCCGAGATTTTGTCAACCATTGCTTTTAATATAGTATTTTCTTCAGTAATAAATTGCTGAATTTGTTCAGGATTATTAATATTTATTTTTGCATCAAATTCAGTCTTTTCTATTTCTAAAGGACAATTAATTAAAGCAATCTTCGCATTTTCAATACTCTTGGGCATGCCACCATGAACAACTTCCTTGTCAAGCACAATTCCATTGATAAGTTTAGTATCTTTAATTGAGCCGCCCGGTTTCTTCTCGATTTTTATATTGTCAATATCTACTTTGAACTTTTTGTTATTAGATTCATCAGGTACTTCCAAAATAGACAATACTGCATTTATGACTACATTTGACAATTCTGGAGAATTCGTAGATATGAGTTTGGATGACATAGATGTAGTAGCAATTTTTTTCAAATATTCTTTATCTGTGGGATCTATCTTGTCTGCGATTTCTTTTAATAATTCAATCGCTTTTTCTGCACTTTTTCTATATCCTTCTACAATGACAGTAGGATGGACTTTGTTGTTTATCAATTCTTCAGCCTTTTCCAAAAGCGAACCTGTCAAAACAACAACTGATGTTGTACCATCACCAACTTCATTGTCAACACTTTTAGTTATTTCTACCATAATTTTTGCAGCAGGATGTTCAACATTTATTTCTTTAAGAATAGTAGCTCCATCATTTGTTATTGTAACATCTCCTACCGTGTCTACAAGCATTTTGTCCATGCCCCTTGGGCCTAGACTAGATTTGACCATTTCTGAGACAAGTTTAGCTGCCGTAATATTATTTCGTTGTGCATCTTTATCTTTTGTTTCAGTAGTTCCTTCTTTCATTAAAATAATTGGGACTTGAGATGACACCATATTACACCTCTTGTTACTAACATTATAGATGTATCTCTTATATGTTTTTCTGAAAAATTAACTAACACCTTTCATTATCATTATCCTAAAACCGTAGAATATTCTTTATTAAACACATCATGTGAGTAACAAATAAATAATAGATAACTTTTATTTTAGGTAGATATTGCATATGGCAACATCTCAAGGATCTCGAAAAAATAAAGAAATAGAAAGAAGGGAAACGATGATGAGACGACCATTTGATGAGCTTTTTGATAACTTTAGGCAAGACATAGAAGATACATTTTTTTCTCCTTTTATAAAT
>DASUZI010000276.1:0-2040 GCA_036376955.1 Nitrososphaeraceae archaeon | reverse complement strand
ATTTATAAAGATACATAAAGGGAACGGTTAATCTAAATTTATAAAGCTTATCTATAGAATTACAACGTTCTTATTTGTCAATACAAAAAAAAGATAATGATACATTATATTTTAATCAATTAATTCTAACTTGTATGTTCTTGAAATTTGTCAGAAACAGAACATCCAGTACCGTAATTTTCTTTGTATTTGTATTTTCTTGGTTTATGGAATCCTTCTAAAGCATTGGATATTTGTTAATGAGAGATGAAATCATAATGCTATATGGAATTGTATACAAGATTTGGTTTATGTAAAATTTAAAAGAAAAGTAAAATAATCTTGACTTTTATGATAGATGAAATTGTATCCATACTGGTAGCCAACACTTTTGGTTATCGTTAGCAATTGAACCGCTTCATAATTCTGTGTTTGGAATCCACATTTCAGAAAAAAGAATGCTTGTTACTGAAATATTCATTAGATCCTTAGTTGAAAAATATGAAAGACATACAGCTTACACAGATGATGGAAATGGTATCATGAGACATGCAATGTAATTGGATTCAAACATTATTTACATTTACCATTAGAGAAAAGTTTGATGGAAAAGGTAATCAATAGCATTTAAGGATAGAATTGAATCTTTTTGATGATTACTATCCATGCATATAAAAGGAGACAAAATGTAACCTATTTTAGGTATAAAATTGAATATAATTCTTTATATATATAATTATACAATATCTACTAGGGACAATTATTTTGTTAATTAGTTATAAAAAGAAGGGTAAATTTAACTTATTAATACAGTCAGCCAATTTTAATATATAGAATGATATATTTATAACAATAATTTATTTAGGAGTTAATACACTTTCTCCTTTTAGTTTAGTTCCTATTTCATATGCACCAGAGACGTCCTTGACAAAGATCATGCCATGGGCCTCTTTATCTGGGCTTAAATTGTCTAATATGTATTCAACAATTTGATCTGCTGAAGAATCAGGTACAATCACTTCTATTTTAGTTCCTTTTACAAATTCTGGAGTGACCATTTTCCCTGTCATATACATTCGAACTCTTTCTGGAACTGGTTCACGTTTTCTTCTACCAGAACCATTTATTTCAAAAAATGTAATGCCTCCAACATTATGTTTGCGAAGGATACCAACTATCTTAGAAAAATCTTCTTGTCTTATAAAAATACTTATTTCCTTCATATCAATTTTAAGAATTACAAATTAATAAGGTTATTGTTATTATATCTCATTTTTTTATAGGCAGTTCTTAATTGATCCTTATTCTAACCCATCAGATATAATATCCGCAGTAAAACTACCTATTCCATTCGGAAAATAAGTACTCAAATTTTTGTAGTACTCTTTTTCTTCTTTAATAAATTGATAGATATGACCATAAAGATTCAAATTATCTAAAAAGATAAAGAATCTCTTATTCCTAATTTTTCTGAAAAAAAGAAAGTTTAATGGTTACTCCTCTTAGACAACCAACAATAACATATAGAAAGTATCATTCGCATTATTTATTGTTCAAATAAAATAGTATTTTGGTTATTCTGCTAGACCAGGGATTCTATCTTCTAGAATTAGGTTGAGATTAAATGACTTGATTGTCGAACTGTTGTGATGATGAAGATTACACTACCCACAGTATTACCACTAGTCTGTAAAAGATCATTAAATCCTTCAACAATGCAGTTCTCTATTGTACATGTCTTCAAGTCACCGGGGTACATAGTCTCCCCACAATTGTCTACATATTGAGAACAAGGAACTATTCTCTATTCCTTTTTCATTGAATAATTACATGTAAAACCAACGGCATTACATTTACCTTCTGTTGATATTGTAGCGAATATTTGTCCTTAAGTTAATTAATAATGGAACTTGCCCCTGATTTACCTGCTTACCTTCATGTGATAAATCGCGTACAGTTGCAACATCCCTAAAATTTTAGTTGGGATGTTGGGAGGAACTAGTGAGTCTTGTACTTGGGAGGTATTAAACTTCCAACAATGATAAAGTTTCTAAAAACATA
>DASUZI010000275.1:0-20736 GCA_036376955.1 Nitrososphaeraceae archaeon | reverse complement strand
ACTATCTGGTGGGTTCTCTAATGATTGAAATTGATTAGGATTTGAATCCGTTACTATTGGATGCGCATAAACTGGGATACTAAAATGACTTATAATACAAAATAAGAAAAAAAAAATTAAACTAGAAGACAGGAAAATTTTGTTGAAGCCTCTCATGGGTATTGCTTTTGTTTTATATCATCTTCAAGAATTAATTTGTTTTCTTCAATGTTGCTCTTTAAGAGTTAATATTGTAATAAAAAAAACAAATTCAGTTTAACTATTTAAATATTTATTGTTGAAACTTTATTTATGTATAATTTATATTTGATTCCTTAAATTATATATAAATCAATTTCATAATTTAGTCAAACTAAACAACGTAAATCCACACAATGATACGCCATCAAGAGTACTTCAAGAATAATTGTAGTTTGAAAAACACAAATTTGTGTTCATTTATAAAATACCTACTCCAGAGTATCTTTGATTATATTTGATCGTTTAGAAATATCAATAGATTATTTAGATGAAAATGTTGAATTTAAATTTAAAATAAGCACATCAGTTTATCCACCAATTAGGAGTTGAACTTGTAGATATATTGGGAATTTTAATAAATTTCAAAAAATAAGTCATTTTTCTATATGTAAAAGTAAACATTTCAAAAATGAGAAATGTTAAAGTAAAAGGATAATTCTCGTATTAATAATGGTTAACAAATTAATTTTAATTTTAATACTTTTAATACTTCCGTTACAAACAGCCCTTTCACAAATAAATGATTCATCAGCTGAGAAATTAGAAAATGATACGAATGTTATAACTGAAGATGCACTTGTGGGAGAAAAATTAGAACAAGTCCAAAACCAATCTAAGGATGCTGGAAAGCTCATAGAAGAATTAGTTCCAGATGAACCAAAAAAAGAGTAGTATTATTAATGAAATGAATTAAAACCTTTAAAAAAATTGTTAATCACTTTCTTATTATGATAGAAATTAGATTTTAAAAAATATTTTTGTAAAGTTAGTTACTGCTATATAAACAAATATTCTTATATAAGATAGAATTCTAATGAGTGACAAATTGGAATGCAATAAACTATTTATTGGATCGACAACAGGATTTCTTACATCAATCCTTCTTTTAACATCATTAACTATTTCAATATTCGCACTATCTGATGGTACAAATCAAACTTGGCAGAAGATATTACAAGAAACAAATCAAACATTGATAAGTCCATCTTCCGATGAGACCGGTCAAGTCCTTCCAATTCAGAAAAATGCAACTGATCTTGGAGGCAACATCACTGAAAACGCAAAGAAAATGGTTGCAAACATTGGTCAAGAAATAGAGAACTTTACAAAGTAAATTCAATTGTATTAATTATCTCTAATTATTTTTTATGCTATAATATTACGAACAAATATTTCTAAAAGAAAACCATATTCATGACAATTTTAAACATCAGGAAGATGCTAATCTTTTAATTTTTCCTCTTACTTTGCCATCAGGCTCATCCTCTGTTACTATATCGACGTAAGCTTCTCCTTTCTCAATTTTTTTTAATAACTCTTGTGTATGCTTTCCCTTTAGGGGACCTTTGAGTTCTTTATTATTTATATTTCCCTCACACAAATTGCCCATAACTTCAGATGATGGAATCTCAGATTTATACAATTCAGCGACTACCTTTGCTGTTTTCTCAACTGGTTTTCCTATATCAATACGAACTTCTTTTATTTTATCAGTGTCTGTAACTTTCACAGAGTATTTTAGATTCTCTTTGTCTTCTGTAGTTTGAAATGTTGCTAGAGCTGTATCTAACGTATCTACTGCTGGAACTTCCTCTCTTCCAGTGAGTATTGCAGCGAAATCTACATTTTCCTTCTCCTCGGAATTTTCTTTTTTATCTGTTGGAAAATTCAATGTAGTTAAAAATTAGGTAACATTTCTTATAATAGTATGAGGATTTTATTACTGATCTTTTATCAGGGTTCTAAAAGTAGAAGATTCTTCTATCATATATTACATCTTAGAGGATTAGATGAATTCTATTTGCAAGGTAGTATCAAAGTAAGGAAAAGCCATTTATATTGAGTTAATAAAAAAAGAAAATTTAAATTCAATTACTAAATTGTGAATATTTATTTAGTATTTCTTATCTGCCATAGTCATTTTTAGTCGTGACCATATTTGTAACCTTTTTCATCGCTGTATTTCATTTTATGTTCATCATAATATGTAATTTCTTTTTTCATTAACACTTCTCCATTACCTGGGTCTACTATTAATTTATATTTTTTCATATCTTCACCTATAATCTTAATCTTGTAAACTAGATAGCCATATGCTTCAGTCAATTCTGCTTCTTTGACAGTTGAATTCAATCCAATATTGACTAGGGCTGCCTTTATTGCATCTATCATGTTAACATTAATTTTTGATTTAAATGCTTCACCTATGGTAGCGCCTACTTCAATTGTTCCGGTCCAGTTCAACATAGGTTCGGATTGATTAGATAATGTCATTATTCCAATTTTTTTATCTTCTTCCATAACTGGTGGATTCTCTGGATTTATCTGAGCAAATGCATTTTCTAAAGTATTTGTATCACTTGTTCCTATGATTCCCATAGCTAAAAGAGAGATTAAGACAGTAGATATTAAAATTATTTTCATTACAAATTGATAGATTTCCCAATTTATAACAGTTGGGGATATATTACTTGGATACGATCAGCTTACCCTTACTATTATATCTTGGTGAATTAATTAACGTTGAAATTCAATATTTTTATATATAAATGAGTCGCTTCATACAGGCATGATAGTTAAAAATTCATAAATAAGCCGAGAATCGTTCGGTCTTTATCCTTGATCCAATCCACTCCCATCCAATCTAAAACGCCTCGGATTGAATAGTTGAGCCTTTCATTACAGTGAAGCTATTAATCAATAACATCCCCCCCTCCAGTCATCAGTCATCTTGTTCAGACTATTGCATTTAAAAAATTTGTTACCATATTTGAATCCAAAATAAATATTCTATTATCTTTATTTCTAGAAAAAAACTATAATTATAGATCTGGCCTGTAAGGTAAATGATAATAGATTAATTATAATTTGTCTGATTATTATCTGTCTTAAATTATAGCCTTTATTCAATCCGATCATATTAAGAATTGAAATAATGATTAATCTTTTTTAGAGATAAATTCAGTAATTACTACTTAATAAAACAAAAAGATCAATAACAAAAACAGCCTTTATATTTTTACTTCCCATAATTAAGAAGGAAAATAAGTTAGAATTTTAATAATAACTATGATTTCTTGAATGGCCATACAGAAATTCTACTCTAGTTTTTTTCGGGGTTGAAATATACTTTTCACCAGTCTAAAGTATACCATTCTTTAATGATATGCTCTAACAAATATTAATTGTATCGTTCTTCCTATGAGGAAACAATCCTGGCTAGTAATAACTAACTAAATAATTAATGTTATATTAATTTTGAAGTAATATAGTACGAGTGATTAGTGAAATAAAAAGAAATGTTTTATTAAAAAATAAATTTGTAGAGGAAGGTGATTATTAGATTACTTAGGGTATCGTTTTACCCTTAATAAATATACAATATCAAATAAATTTCAAATTAGAAGAAATTTCGTTTAAAATGGTAATTTTGATACATTAAAGTTCTACCATTTCAATAAGTTCATCTATCTTGTTAACACGAAGATTGATATATCATCTATTCTTACTTTAGGATCCAACTCGTTATTTATGTACAATTATAAATTTAAATCAACTTATTTGCTTAATTTCCACAAACTTACATAAATGGGAACATATCTTATCAGTAGCGTGTCTTTAGAAGATAAAATTATTTTAATTAGTGGATCCTCTAGAGGGATAGGATATTGGATGGCTAAATATTTTGCAGAAGTGTGTGGTTCTTTTGTAATTGTTTGTTCTAGACATATGGAAAATGCTAAAAAAGTATCTGAAATTATTAATGGTAAAACTTATCCAATAGAATTAGATGTAACCAATATTATTAACATAGACTATTGCATAAGTGAAATAATAAAAAAATTTGGTAAAATAGATATTTTAATTAATAATGCAGGGTATAGATTTGATAAAGAATTATGGTATAAAAAACTGCATGAAATAGAAATTGCCCATTTTATGGACATACTTAATGTAGATCTAATGGGATCAATTAGGCTATCAAAGGCAGTCATTTCACAAATGGTAAAAAAAGATAATGTAATTAATAATAAAAATGGTGGAGTAATCATTAATATATCATCGACTCCCGCTCTAAGTGGCCATACTGAAGGATCTCCTTACACAATAGCAAAATCTGGTGTGATAGGTCTAACGAAACACATAGCAAGAGAATATGGAATTTATAATATTAGAGCTTATACTTTGGCGTTAGGAAATATATCTACAGATGCAACATATTACTCAATGGACAAAAAACATAGATCTATAGCAGAAGAGGAGACTTCTCTTAAAAGATGGGGAAAGCCTGAAGAGGTAGCCAAAATTGCGTCTCATTTGGCAAGTGACGATTTTTCTTATTCTACTGGGAATACCATTATTATTGATGGTGGAACTGTAATGATATAATTAACTTTTCAACCCGTATAAATTTAAGATGATATTTGATTATATTATATGATGAAATGATAAAGAAAGGAAAAATATATAATTTCCCAATTTTACAAAATTATATTTCTTAGAAGTGTTGTTTATTATAGTTATAGAAATATGATTTATAAGCACAATCAAATAAAATGGCTTTATAATTTAAAATAGAATTGGGACAGGTATAGGAAATTTCATACTACAAAATAAATTATAATACGTATCAAAGAAAAGTAACACACAACTTAACCCAATTAAGATACTAAATACCTTTCAATCCTCTCCCCCTCCCCTTCAAGTTCTCAATTATTATAAGTATGATTTTATAGATTTTACTTATGTCTACATATAATTCGGAAGCATCCCAACCGCAAAAAAAGATGCACGAATGTAATCGATGTAAATCTTCTGGTTTTCCAGAACAAATGATATGGTTTAAAAAAATTGAAAATGGATACGGTGAGAAAGTTTACTGGAAGCTAATGGATGGTAATGGTTTAGAACATGTTCATAAGCATAGGTCACCAAATGAAAATAAAACTGAAGTAGATCAGAAAATTATAAGGAGAAAAAAAATTATAGATATTTTTGCTGTTGATGACATTGACGCCGCACGAAAATTACTTCGAGAAGGATGGGAATACAAAACATCATATCCAGCGACGCTTGCAAATATCCCTCATTATGTATTAGTAAAAAGAGAGTAATCATAGAGACTAGTAGACAATTTTAAAAAAATTGTCCTTGGAAAATTTAAATTCATAGTAGTAAGAGAGAGATTTAGAATGGTTTTTCAATCTTGCATAATTGTTTCATCTATTATGAATGCAACTACTTTTTTCCATTTTGTAAATCGGATACTCTACAAATCCCAATCTAATATAATACAGACAAATAACTTTCTTTTCTTAAACCATAAACATTACTAATATCTTTGATTTATCATGCACACGAACGCCATGGAATTACCAATAAAAAGGATATATTACAATTATAATGGATGTTCTACTTCTATCTTATCTAATACCCATAGAATAGAAGTGAGCATAAATAGATATATCCATTACTGCTGAATTCGACAGCGGTATTTAAGAGCTATTTCTAGACACAGCTACCTCAATTGTTGAGACGTTGCGATTATTTCCATCTTGAGATTTAACAACTTCTGAACCAATTTTTACTGATGAGACCTTGTAACCCAATGTATTCATTCTCTTAACGATGATCTGTGAAACATCTACTGCCATGGGTATACTTTTTCCTCTTGCTTTTATAAAAACAGTTGGTTCGTTAGCCAGCTGAACTAATGTGGCTGTGACATAAGTCATGAGTGGTTTTTTTCCGATAAATACCTCATTGCTAGATTTTGGTTTACCTTCCGTACTTTCATTATATGTAGACATTAGCTTTATTATTATTGGAACGTAGAATATAATGCTTTTTCAATCCAAAATATTCGTAAAGTAATCTTTTGCGATATTATTTAATATAACAGCAATATTTTCGTTGTCGTAGTATTTATTAACTGTAGCGATAACACTAATCTCATAATAATCAAGAACATTATAGTAATTCATAGGATAGAAAATTAAAATTCTTTGAATATAATTTACCTCTATAGTGAAATCAAAAATTAGTTTATATCAGTTAATATTATCTTGTCGTAGAATGCAATCTTATCCATCTGCTCTCTACCTTGCTTAAAAATACAATAATAATTGGGTTTCAGCTGTAGGTGATATCATTAGATTATGAAATAACACGTCCTGACCTAAATTTATATTATCGTAATTGATAAACTCAAACTTGAATTTTCAAATAGTAAAAATGAAAATGATAAGAAAAATAACAATTTTACTAAACTTAGAAGGTTAAACTGGAGCGAGATTTTATTTATAATGTTATTGTAATAGAGGTAATGCCAAAACGGCATGACACTAAATAGAATCAACTAATATATTTGCAAGAATTACTGACTACAAAATTTAACTCTACACTAGAGATATTCACTTTATCATAAATAGATGAAAAAAATACTAAATACAAGATAAGGCATTAGAACATATTATACTCAAATGAAATTTTCCAATTCAACAAATGCCTAAGTTTAGTAATAGTTTTTGAAAAATTAATAATATAAATATAAATCCAAATAAGTAGTTATGAAAAGTGACTTACACTTTACTCATATTGCAGGTTGATACCATGAAAAAAAAAGATAATTATATAAAAATTATTATGAAGGCAAAAACCTTTAATGATAAAAGATTCCTACTAATAATAATTTAAAACTAAATTGAGATCTAAAATTTTGTAACCTGCCGCAATAGTTTATTTTACATAATTTTTAGAAGAAACAAACTTACTTTAAAACAAAGTAAAAAGATGAAACATAGAAAGGACAAGGCTACTCGCGAGTGTTGCTCTGCTTGATTATCTTATATTATTGACTATAATACTATTCTTTATTCATCATTCATACTTGATTCAATATATAATAGAAAAAACTTATATATTATATTCCTTAAGTTACACGAAAACTTTTGCATTCAAATGTTAATGATAAAACACATCAGCCTCACGACCATGCCAAGAAATTGAAATTAGTACTTGTCATAACTATTTCATTTCTAGTTATAGAAGTAATTACGGGTTTGTTAACTAATAGCCTAGCATTGATTGCAAATGCAATTCATATGTTCACAGATGTTGCTGGCATTGGGCTAGCATTATTCGCAATAAATTTCTCTTCGAAAAGATCTGCAACAGCAGATAAAACTTATGGATTTTATCGAATAGAGATTCTAGCTGCATTACTAAATAGTACAATAATATTAATTTTCTCTTTTTACATTATTTATGAAGCTTACTGGCGTTTATTTGAACAAAAGGAGATCGAAGGATTATATGTATTTTTTATTGCAACTATTGGTTTGATTGTCAATCTTATAGGAATTAAAATACTTCATAAGCATGCAAAGGAAAATATTAATGTTGAAGGAGCATATCTTGAAGTTTTAAAAGATATGTATGGTTCATGTGCTGTAATTGTTGCAGCGCTTATAATCATATCTACAAATTTATATATTGTTGATCCAATAATAAGTATTGGCTTATCACTATTTATATTACCTAGAACTTGGTCACTCATGAAAAGAGTTGTAAATATATTAATGGAAGGAGTTCCATCTAATATTTCTTATGAAGAAGTTAAGAAGTCAATTTTAGAAGTTAAAGGTGTGACAGGAATATTTGATTTACATTTATGGACTATTACATCTGGATTTGACGCTATGACAGCTCACGTCGTTATTTCTGATATTTCAAAATCACAAGTTATTTTAAAAGAAATTACCTCCATATTGGAAAAACAATACAATATAACTCACAATACAATTCAAATAGAGACGTACCATGAATAGTATGTTAAAGTTTATTTCTAATTATATCCATATTCAAAAATCTGGAACCTCTTTTAAATTAATATTAAATAGAAATTAGAAGTATAATATATAATTAATTTATATCTTATTTTTACATAAAAATTATTCAAAAAATATAACCTAGTAAAGTTTCTAAAAATAGAAATATATAATTGTCATTTATTGTTTCGTGGCCTCACTTTCATTATCTGGAAAAGTTAAAAATAATGTTTTTTTAATAAAAAGAGGTTTTTCATATGCTTTTTCGGGTTTCTCAATAATTTTTGTCGTTTATATATTGTTTAATATATTCAATAATTACCCGCCTCGATTAATAGGAATCTCTCCTTAAACAAAAGGAACTATTACATTTCTTCACTTGAAACTTGAATTAGTGAGAATATAACTTTTAGTAAAAATTTAGACAAGACTCTAATTGGTAGAAAATTAACATGGTGGTCAGAAAAATGAATTTTATTCCTAATTTAAACTATTATTTATATTCTCAGTATTTGATCTATGAATATGTTTAAGAATTCTCTCGATATTCTTGGCGATTGGCTTTGCTGTATTTACTGATAAGTGATTTTGTCTGACTGGTTCATAAATCTTCTTCATCTTTAAATATATGGACACATTAGCATCTGAATAATCATCCTTTCTCAATAATAATCTAGTGAGTATAATATCTTCCGGACTAATACATTCGATTATATGAAATTGATCATCTGCCAAATTTAGTATTTCCTTAACTTCACTTCGTGATTTTTCCATATTAAATGTTCCATCCAATATACAACTAATTCCCGAGGAATGCAAATATTTTGCTAATAAAAATAATACATCATAGATTAGAGTTCTTTCCCATGCAGTATAAGTAGGTTTTTCAAATAATTCTTTTCTAATTTTATCTGTAGATAATACGGTGGCATTTACATATGAGGATAATTTATTAGCTAAAAATGTCTTTCCAGTTCCTGGAAGTCCACAAATTACAATTATCAAATCTACAAATAAAATCTAAATAATTGGTCAAGAGTGCATTACATAAATAGTGTAGATATTATTTTACCTTCTCCTTGCTACTATTGTATGAGTTTTTTCTACATACCACCTGATTTTATCTTTGAATCCAGTCCACCATTCAAAAAATACATCACTTGTTTCAGATTGAAACATTAGAAATCCGTTATATTCTGTGCCCCATGCATGATTGTATTCTCCAATAAGTTCTATTTTGTCTGGTAAACTACTTTTAATGTCTTCCCATTCCTGTTTAGCGATGTTTTTTTCTTCAGAATCTAAAGGCCTAAATCTATAAAAGACCAGAAACGTGGTTCCGTTAGTCATATTCTTTTATCAAATAAAAGATAAATAAATAGATATAGGCATCATTAATTATTATGCATGATTTTTTGATGTGCTTAGGGTTTAATACTGTTGTTTCACTCAATCAATGGTTTTAATTGTGTGCATCTTACTTTATTTACCCAGCTTCAACAAACCACTTACATTAATTTTTTCATCTCGTTCATATTACTATGAAGATAATGCAATTGAGATAGTTGTTTGAAAGGACAAATGTTCTTCAATAACAACTATTATATAAAACAATTATTTCTTTATTGGAAGTAAAATCGAACATTTATTATGATATTTAAATTAGCCATTCTGTAAATCTTGAAACATTAATTTGAAATTTTAAAAATTTATATTGATAAAATTATGACCATATGAACATAATGAAACGTCACTATATTCCATGTGGGTGTATCGGTTTAATAATATTTATTATTTCTATTACTTTAATAGCATCTAACTCTAATAATATTTTTTCACAAGCTAATACTAATCCCTTAACATTTGACGACCCATTACTAGGAGTAAAGTTTCAATATACTGATGAATGGGTAAAGGAAGGTTCTTCTCTCTATGGAGCACAAACCGAATGTTCTTCGTTACCTTGTATGAGATTTCCTGTAATAACCGTTAGTGTTTATCCAATCGTTGCTGAAGATTTTTCGCTTGAAAATTATACTAAAGAACAAAAGCTTTTCCATGATTTAGCTGAAGGAGACAAACCTATTGCATTGAATAATACAAATATTGGAACGAAAAATGCAACTCAATATATTTATAGTACTAAATCACCTTTCTTGATGGAAGAGGCTTCCAATGATATTATCAATTATGAAATATATACTACAGAAGGTATTAACCTTTATAAAATAACCTTTGCATCACTTCTTGATGAACAATTTGACAAGAATCTCAATTCATTTAAAAAGATAAAGGACACGTTTGAAATAGTTAGATAGCATGAGAAATATATTTTAAAGTCATTAACAGTAATTAGAAAAGTATAGTTGAGAGTTTTATAAATTTTTTACTATAAAGATTTTATTTATAACAACCATGACAATGTAAATTTAAGCTAATAACATAATGTTACTAAACCACTATTACAACATAAAACTAAATTTATCATGATCATAGTGAGTACAAAATTGATACTAAAATATATGATTCAAAAAAAAAGTAAAAAATATTTATTTATTTTTCTTTTTGATTTTTTTTGATATTTCGTCTACGAGGTGGTCAAAAGGATCTGCATAATCTATTAGGTTATCTATTTCTAAAGAGTTCCCTTCCGCAGCATTCATAGTTAATTCCAATAATTTTTTTCTTCTCATTCATTTGTATAAACAAATGTAATTATTTATTTGTTAGTACAAAAAAGTATAGACAAGGTACTTTACGGTTCATCACTTGTTCTATAAAAGTTTCATATAAAATTTCTTTATTAATTTAATTGAAATTTTTTGTATTATTTTTTAAATTGTGTTGATTAATGTATTAAATGAATTCTACCTTTGATTCAACATAATTATTAAGATAATATTATTTCCTCTCTACATTTAACAAATAGTTTAACATCCTTTCGAAACAATCTAATAATAACAAACCATAAATTTGCATATTGAAACTGTTTTATTGGAAATTCTATACTATTAACACCATAAACATCCTCAATAATAATATTCTTAATACTCATTAATATTGACTTGAATTTAGAGAATATTTCTATCGTACATGTATTTTTTATCCAAATATTATTTCATATACGTTTTTGGTGACTTTTTCTATCTGTGTGAATTGTATTTATTATTTATTGAATTATATAGTCACTATATAATAAATTTTTTTTTAACTTAATCATACTAATAATTTAGGAAAAAAATATTTTTTACTTGTTTTCATTTCAATCATAGTATAAAAATTGTTTAAAAATTAATTCAACTCTCTATAGTCTCATCATTATTATTAACTTGATAATGGTAATATCGTATCCGCGGCTATTTTATTTTCATTTTTATCTTGCTTTTTCTGGATGCTGTAACAACCTTACTAAATTAGACTGTAGCTAATTAGAAAGATGAGATCGACGCCATATTGAGTTTCAGTTGCATTTTTCAAAACAAAAAGCAGTAGAAATTAAAATATTTTACTAATAAGATACTTGTAATAAATTGTTTGGTGATTTCGGTCATTCATTATCGAACATCTTCTTTTCATGGTTCCAGCTTCCCAAGGTATTCTAAAAATTTTTATATCTATTCTTAAAAACAATATATTTTTATATCAAATTTATTATACAAAAATAGCTGAGTTGATACTATGAATATACGATCTAAACTGATAATTTTTTTTTAATTATATCTTTAATTCCATTAATGATATTTGGAATTTTTACTTATAAAGAAATGGAAGAAACAATCAAATCTGAAATTTTGAAAAAACTTGAAATTGTAGCTAAATTAAAAGAAAAAAATTTTCAGGATGTTTTTGACCAAAATAATGAAAAATTAAACCTAGTTTCTAGTAGATATCAACTTAAGGTAGAACTAGATAACTATAACAATAATTATAATAAAAGTAAATCTCAGAAAATTATGAACGAGATACTTAAGGCTATTAAACGAGAAGTTACGAAGTTTGAAGATATAATCATACTCGACTTATCTGGTAAAGTAGTTTCTTCTACCAACAATACCTATTTAGGTACAATTCATACCAATGATATATACTTTATTGAAGGAAAAAAAAATAATAATGTAACGATTTTATATAAAAGTAATAATCAGGAACTTAAATCATATTTAACTGGTCCACTAATTCTTAATAATAAATTATTGGGTGTAGTAACTATATTTTATGACTTGGGTGATCTTATATCTATGTTTAAAATTTTTGAAGAGCAGATAGAAACGGGTGAAATTAATTTAGTTAAGAGAGATTTAAATGGAAATGGTCTAATTATCAATCCATTAAGGTTTGGACCTGATTCATCTTTAAATTTTACTGTAAGCAAAGATCAAGTAGATACCCCAATAATTCAATCATTATTAAAAAATGAGAAAACCTTTTCAGAAACAAAAGATTATCGAGGGGTGGATGTATTGGCTGTAACAAGATATTTAGAAAAATTAGGTTGGGGTTTAGTTGTGAAAATGGATAAAGTTGAAGCTTTCGAACCTCTTGAAAATGTAAAATATGTAACCATTTTTATAGGAATTTTGGTTGGAATAGCTATAATAATCACATCAACATTTCTCGGTAATTCTATTTCTAAACCAATTCAAAAATTAAGAGATGTGATGAACGATGTTGCTCAGGGAAAATTTGATTCAAAGATTGATGTACAGGGCACGGAGGAGATTGAAGAATTAGCTAAACAATTCGATTTAATGAGATTTAATATCGCAAATACAAACATCCATTTGAATGAGCTTGTCAAGGAAAGAACAAAAAAAATTGAAAATGCCATATCAAATATAAAAGAAAAAGAAGAAGCCTTAGAGGAATCTAACAAAAACCTCGTCTTAGCTAATGAAAAATTAAGTCTTCAAAGTAAAATCCAAAGGGATTTTATAAATATAACAGCTCATGAACTCCGAACTCCAATTGTTCCTATTATTACCCTTAGTGAATTACTTTATAGCAAAATCAAGAAGGAAAATCAAATACAAAAGAATCCATCAAAAGAAAATGAGAAAAAACAAGAATTCCTTGAAGTAATTCTTAGAAATTGTTATAGGTTATATCGACTTACGGAAGATGTCCTAGATGTAACAAAGATAGAAAGTCAAACCCTGAAAATGAATAAAGAAATCATTCCGTTAAATGAGATAATAGAAAATGTTGTAAAAGACTATAGAGAGATTATAAGCAAAAAAAGATACGGAAGTGATCAAATTAGCATAGTGTTTCAGCCAAATAAAGACATTCTATTAGTTAATGCAGACAAAGGAAGGATTATTCAAGTTCTTTCTAATCTTCTTGATAATGCTATTAAATTTACTAAAGAAGGAATTATAATTATTACTATAAAAAAGATAAAAGAAAACCAGCAAGTTATGGTTACTATAAAAGATAGCGGGACAGGTATAGATCCTGAAATAATACCACAATTATTTAAAAAATTTGCAACCAAATCTGAACAAGGTACTGGACTAGGTCTGTTTATATCCAAGAATATAATAGAAGCTCATGATGGTATAATGTGGGGAGAAAACAATTCTGAGAGCAAGGGATCTACTTTTTATTTTACTTTGCCCATCTCGCAATCTAACAAAACATATGAAGATGGAGAATGAGAGAGTAATATAATGGATATAAAAAATATACTTTTAGTAGATAATGAGGTTGACATAACTTATGCATTATCTAATGCACTGGAAAATTACGGTTTCAACATAGATTCTTTTAATGATCCTATTATAGCATTAAAGTCTCACAAGAATAATTATTATGATTTAGTAATTTTAGATATAAAAATGCCAAAAATGGACGGATTTGAATTGTATAACAAGATAAGGGAGAAAGATCCAACAGTAAAAATATGCTTTTTAACAGCTAGCGAATTGTTTTATGAAGAATTCAGGAAAGCACGTTTTCTATTATCTGAGAAAATCGGGGAAGAATATTTTATTCAGAAACCAATTAAAACTGATGACCTAGTTCAAAAAATAAATACATTAATGATGAAGAATGAGTAATTTCAACATTGACATAACTTTTACGGTTAATCAAAATTGTTTAATTTTATATAAAATAAATATGATTTAATTTTATCTAAATATATTTTATTTTTCCAAGTCTTTTGCTGCATAAAAAATATTTTATTATCATATAATAAATATAATAATTTTTAAAGTTCCTATGATGCTAAACAATTATTTGTGTTTTTTAAATTTTACTTTCCTTATTTTATTGAAAATGGTTATTACTAATTTTAACTAAATTCAACAACAGAAAGTTTATTTTATGAGAAGAGTTCAAAATATGGATACGTTCAAAAGAAAAAGTAATTAGACCTTTGTTATTAGTCTATTATTAGTATTAGCAACACAAGTTAAATAGAATTCCATTTTTTTGAACTTTGTAAAAATTCTTTTCTTTCCTGAGCTAAATGGAGTATATCCGATTTGCTAACTAATCCAACCAATTGTGACTGTTGATCTATTATAAATACTCTACTCATTCGTTTTCTAAATAATTGTTTTAATGCATCATTGATTTCCTTATTTGAACTCATTACTATTAGATCAGATACCGGTATCATCATTTCAGAGACTTTTTTGTTTTCATATTCTATCCGATTTTTTTTAGATATAGCATCTGTTGTAATCATCCCAACCAATTGTTTATCATCATTTATTACAGGGAATGCACTCTTCCAGTACACATTAAAATAATCTCTAATTAATTCAGACAATTTTAAATCGGGGTTGACTGCTATGAAATTAATATTCATTATTTCCCTCAACTTTATACCTTTTAATCTGGTTGATAATTCATTCTGTTCTAAATATGTTTGAGCACCGCTATTGATAAACCAACCAATGATTATTAACCAGAATCCACTCAAAAATGATCCTTTTACGATAGCAATAAATCCTAATCCTATTATTCCAAATGATATTGCTATCCCTATTTTCGATGCTATACCAGTAGCTAGATCAAAATCATTTTTCCATTTTGTTAATCCAGCTCTTAACATTCGTCCACCATCTAAAGGAAATGCAGGTATCAAATTGAAACTCCCTATTATCAGATTAACCATGCTACTGTACAATAGAATACCCTCAACAGCGCTAAGAGAATTTCCAATATTTTGTTGATTATCATTAAGAAAAGAAACCATAATGAACAAAATCCAAAATAATCCAGACAAAGCATAACTTGTTAATGGTCCAGCCAAAGCTATTTTAAATTCCTTTTTAAATTCTTTTGTCTCATCCTTTATATCAGAAATCCCACCAAAAATAAACAAAATTATTTGATTGACCTGAATCCCATACCGGATTGATAAAAGTGAATGAGATAATTCATGGAGTAATATAGAAACAAATAAAACTATTGCACCGATTATCCCCATTATCCAATATTGTGAAGTATATAGATTTGGATAATAGTGTGGCATGAATCCCGTTGCCAGAGTCCAAGAGATAAGAAAAAAAACGATAATGAGTGTGAAATGTAATTTAATAGGTATTTTTTTTATTGTAAAAATTTGCAAAGACATATAGAAATATCCAGCTAGGATATCATTTAAAGATTATAACTAATATTTTGGCTGAGAATGTAACCATAAAATTGATTACTCAATTTTCTATTATAATTATTCTATGAAGATAATGTATAAGGCTGATTTTGTTTTCGTTGATTTAAACGAAAGAGTCTTAGTTTGATAGCAAGGTAAAAGGAGTAATACGAATATTTTCTGAACATTGTGGCTATTAGCATTTTATACATTATAAGGGTTTAGAATAAAACTTTCACAAAAAATAACTATTAAATTTGTATAGTTTAAGGGACTTTGTTAAATCAAACAGTAAAAGATAGTATTATTCAAATCATGTTATGAAAATTAGTTTTGAAAGAAATAAAACATACTGGTATTCTAATAAACTCTATATATTCTCATGGTTAAAGTCTATATAATTTTAAACTTATTAATATTAAAGGATGAAAAAAGGAGTCATGTTTCTGTATAGAACTGAATTAAGACATTTGGTCTATACAATATCTACAAACTTAAAAAAGTGTCGATATACGTAATTGATAAAATTGTCATCTAGGTTGGCAGCAGCATTTCTAGTTATGGATTGGTAGTACAAGTACATTGATCTCTGCTTGGAATCTACATCTCAGAAGAGAGAAACATGCTTGTTGCTGAAAAGTTCACCAGAACTTTTGGTGAGAATTATGGTAAAAACTGTATATACTGATGGAGGTCCATCGTATCAAGAAGCAAGTAATGTATTGATTTAAACTTTATCTGCATTGGATATAATTCTTTGTCATATGAAAATTTAGGAAATAAATACTTTATAATCAAAAGTGGGTGTAATAATATTTGTGGATTGAAAAAAACAAGTTATCAAAATTCAGACAATCTGATTTTTTTCGGAATCTAGCATTAAAATTGGGAGAGATAATATTATTATTGTAATTCCAGCACATAACCATGCCATAGTATAACTATACTGGCTTACAGTAAAGGAAAATATAATTGGGATCCAAAAGGAACCAAATAAAGATATACCGTTAACATAACCTACGGAAAGAGTATGATATTCAGGAATAATTTTTCTTGATTCTCTGGCCCTGGCATATATCACTACAAATCCCACCGATAAGAATATGCCAGAAGTAATTAGTGATACTGTTATAATGTATATATGGTTGGTCGAAATTAACATAATACTTAATGCAGACAGTATTGCCGAAATAAACAATAGTTTCTTTGCATTCTTGAATCTGTCATATATTTTACCTGAAATTGGTGATATAATTATTCCTATTATCAAGCTCAAACTTCCAAACAAGCCAGCTACAATTGGGTTAATATGTATCTCTTCAATTAGATATAAAACAATAAATGTCAATGTCAAACTCGCTCCAGTCTGATAACCTAACAAAGTAATACCAAGGATTATTAGAGATTTATTGAATAGCACATCCTTTAATTCGTCAGATTTAATTTTGAAATCTCTTTTATTATCTTCTTTTAACAATCCTATTCTCATTATTAATACAATTGCCAAGCCAATTATTCCTCCAATAATAAGGGATATTCTCCAGCCGATGAGTTCTGATAAGGCTACCCAACCGAAAATTCCCAAAAGCGCACCAATTGCATGACCTGAATTTAATAATCCTACACCTAAACCTTCATTTCCCTTACCGAGCTGGTTTGAGATAAGTGTAACACTTGCTCCAAAAAAGAAGGCCATCCCAACTCCCACTACAAATCTTGAAAGAGTAATTTGTAACTCATCTTGAGAAAATCCCGATATTAATGCCATCCCAGAAGATAATAAAATTCCAATTATGCTGAGTCTTTTAGGACCGAACTTTGCGACCAAGATTCCTGCAGGAACTTGGAATAATCCTACACCTATAAGAAAACTAGTGGTAATTAATCCAAGTGTATTTATATTCAAATTAAAATCTAGTGCAATAAAGTAAAAAATCGAAGAGACATTGAACCAATTAATAGTGTATTGAATCCTGGCTAATAGGAGTATAAGAACTACTTTGGAGAAAATAATGGTAGTAATTTTCATGAGCTAATTAAATTCCTGTAATAAAAATTTTGTTAAGATTAAAGAGGAAGTAATTTATATTTATTTTTTTTGAAAGTAGAAAAACATAATAAAATTTAGGAATTTCAATTGAACCCATTTGCCGTACCATATTTATTTCAAATACAATTCTATATAAAACACTCTGCACTGTTTTAATCCGGTTTGGATGCACTCCAAGAAGATTCCTGTAATTTAAACAATTTCAAAAGTAAATTGATCTTACAGAAAGAATAAAAAACACAAGCAAACTATATAGCTATGGATAAACATTCTAACTCTGACAACAAAAATAATTTTGAGAAAAACGACCCTTTTGGTCTTGGAATGCATTTTTGGCAAAATTATATTTCAAATTTTATTTCTATATATAATCAGTTTATTCAGGATACTCAACGAATGAATCAGGTATATCGTGAATCAGCAGAAATCACAAAAGAAATGGGAAGTCTGTATAAAGAATTAGCAGTACGCATAGAAAAGATGAATTACCTTTATCGTGAATCAACAGAGATAACAGAACGAATGAGTAAATCCTGGTTAGACAATATTTGGAAATCACTCCTACCTTTTAAAGAAAAAGGAGAAGGAGAAGAAAAGAGAAGCTGAGAAGGAAGAGGAGAATAAGAGGAAAATATAGTAGAAAAATCTAGTAAAAATATAAGAAATGAAATTAACTAGAAAAAAACAAATAAGATTCATTTTTTATCTAAAATTTTAAAAGAATTTACCATTTTCTGAACGCTACTTAAATATTCGTAGTATTTGTCAGGAGGAGTACCAAAAGTAAGAACATAAACTTTGTTTCCGTCTGAAATTATGTTGTGATTCATTATCAATTTGATACTTAAAGGCGCTATTCCTGCTAGATATGAGTATGATAATTTTGTGCCATTATGGTTATCGATAATGGTTGAATTATTGGAAATTAGTTTAAAATCTCTATATTCATTTTTGAATTCATTTAGAGCATTATCAACATATTCATTAAAGGTAATATTCTCCTGCAATTTGTTTATGTTTATGAGAAATTTTTCTTGCAATAAATCTTTAGACCCTTCGAAAGGAGACGTTATCTCTATAGTACTAGAAGTATTCGCCAGTTCTGGGTGCAATTTATTCTCGGTAAGATTCCAAGCTGAGGGATATTGTATGGAAAAATTAAATTTTGAATTGGTATAATTTGAAAATGATTCAGAGTCATCGATTGCAAAGGTCTTTACATTTAAATCTGTCAATTCTATCAAGGAAAATATTATTGTTATCATTATACTTAGAAAAAAAACAACATTGAATTTCATTACTTGAAATAAACCATCCCTTTATTTATAATAACTTGTTTATATTGTAAATCAAACAGAATTTTTTTATTATGAAATACTATAAAGTATTTTCAAAGATAGTGATTAGTTGCAGTATAGAAGATTGGAAACAATAAAATTTATAAGAATATAATCATAAAATATAACCTTATTAAAATTAATTTAGCAGATTTTATATTTTATAAAAACTTAATTCTAAAAAGAAAACCAAAAGTTTCGCCATAAAAAGGATACTCGAATCGGGAAAGATTTTAGTTACTTCATAGTTAAAGTCACATTTAACATAATAAATCTACAGACAGAATGGAATTATATTATAAAAAAGATAAGTTACTAGAAATAATTATACTCATGATTATAAAGTTTGAATCTGTATTATACTGACATGTAATTAAGATTGAGTGAAAATTATGTAATAGTCCATACTTTAAATGCTCTTGAAAATTTTAATAGCAAATTATAAATAAATAAGTGGGTACTTTCAATATAAATATATAACGGTAATCCAAACAATTCAAGTAGAAAATTTCAATATTAAACGATATAAACTGTTAGCTAAATTGGATCTTTTGTTTATGTGACCAATTTTTTTTATTATAAATCTGAAATCTATAATAGTATTTATCTCCAATACTAAAAAAATGAACTAAATCTATTTGCTTGTATACTAGTTACTTGATTTTGTATGATGAAATTGAAATCATAAAAATCGATAATGTTTTTAAATGATGTTGCCTTCCAATAAAGCAACATATTCTCTATTAGTTAAACCTTTAGAATCGTTAATTGGATTAAATTTATTAAGTTTATTTTTTTGTATAGGAGTAAATATAAACCTATTTTGTAAAATTAGGTCAAGTATCTCCATTAGCTTTTCCGACATTAATTTTATTGCTGATCTTAAATTACTATATGTTGATAAGTCTTTTGTTACTGTTTGTAATTCTTTTTGATTATTAATATCTTCTTCTTTAGTAACTAATAATATGTCAACTAAATTATTTATTTTTAATACATCCAATTCTATTATACCGTATGCCAAAAGATTTTTCATATATGACCGCAATTAATACTTGAGAACATGCTTTAGATCTCTGTTTTTGGATTATGTTTTTATGATAAATTATTTGATTCAATAAATGTTAGTTTTCTATTCCTAATGAAAGCTTAGATTCATAGTTATTCAAATTATCGAACTATGATTTTTTCACTTGCTCAAAATCTAAATTATGTTCCATAAATAATTCAGTTAAAGCTTTCTTTAATTGTATTTGAAAATAAATTGGTATTTCAGAAATAGGTACTTGGATTGAAATATTGGCACTTTAAGTATTTCTCGCATTATATTTAATCGACTCTTAATTTTTGTGCAAATTCAAAAGCATGAATTAAAAACTTTTCGATCTCATTTTCTGGAATCTTTGATTTTGTAATAATGTTATGTGTTCTGAATCCATAACCACAGTTGTCAACTATAAGTTCTGCTCTTCTCAATTCTTTAGCTAACACTCTCACTGAATCAAAATCATATCTAGTCATGCTATTTCTCAATGTTGAAATTACCTTGGCTTTTACCAAATTCTAAAGCTATTTCATCTCTATTTTTTCCTTTTAGCCAAGAGCGTATTACAGTTAATTCTAGATATCTGGGAAGGGTTCCATTACCCTATTTTATGCTTCTGAAGTATAAAA
>DASUZI010000274.1:0-2547 GCA_036376955.1 Nitrososphaeraceae archaeon | reverse complement strand
AATATTCCAATCAAAAGGCATTGAAAATTTTATTTCATTTTTTGAAGAATCGTAGTCAAAATTTTTTAATTCATCATAATAGGAAATTGTCTCGATAGGATAAGATATTCCATTAATTTGAAAATCCTTATCTAGTGTATAACCTACACTTAGCCAACCTTCAAATACTGGCTGTTTATCTGTTGGAAGAAATGTTCTATCGAAGTCAATTGTTTCTATAGTGACAATAAAGTGATAAAGTCCTCCTTCAGCAAATATTGGTCCTGTTGCAGATACCGGATGTTCCATATCTCCAGTATAAGATAATAAAATAGGATCTTGTTCGCCATATATTGTAATCTGATCAGCACTGGAAGGTCTCATCTGTATTGCTAGATTGCCAGTATGAGAATGAAAAGTATCCAACATGAGACGCTTTCCACTTTTTTCAATCTCAATCAAATATGTCACATGTTTTAAAGTTTCATTGGTAGCCATATCAGAGAATCTAAATTGGATTAAGGGAGTTTGACCACCTTTTAAGGTCTCTGTTGTAACTACAGGAGGAGACATCTTTATCAAAAGTGAAAGGTCTCTTCCTGCAGCTGATGCTGATAATTCTTCCATAAATAAACCATCTCCAAATATGGGAATATATGTGAAAGTAGTAGTAACAAATATTATAGGAAAAATAGTAGCAAATAAAATAGAAATAAGCAGCCTAATAGATTTCATAATAGTATGATGATCTAAAATATTATAAATTTATTGTTTTTTAGGCTCTCTGACGGCTCTGTTAAGTTAAGGAAAATTTATGAATTAAATTATAAAATTCTTCTAAAATTGAGCACAGAACATAATATGAAAGTAAAATATCTACATTACTATATCCTTAAGTTAACAGGGCCTCCATGAGTATCTAATTTAATATTTGTGTTGTTTTGGCTCTGTAGAAACCATCATAGCTAATAATATTTTATAATCCATTAGTGAACAAACAGCAATCAAAATATGTTAGGTTAGCAGATCAACTATTACGTATTCTCAAACATTGTAGAATTCCATTATACTTGCATAGAAAGAGCAACCACATCTATACAGTATGGCAACACATAGTACTTGTTACATTAAGACAGTATGAAGGTAAGAGTTATCGAATGTTTACAGACTGGCTGGTTGAAGCTTACTATCTACGACTATTTTTACAATTATCCAGAATACCTCACTATACAACATTACAGAAATTCACAGATAGAATCAACATCATGATGCTTGGAAAGATAATTTCTTCATTTATCCTCTTTACAGGTACAAGACACATATTTACTGGAATTGATGCAACTGGATTCAAAATAACACAAGCTTCAGAATATTATACCAATAGAGCCAAATTGAGAAAGAAATATGCTAAATTGTCAATTGGAGCAGATGTTCTAAAGCAAATAATCTGTAAGATCAAGATTAGAAGAGCTCCTTCTAAACATGATAATATAGATTTTAAACCACTTGTGTAAAGAATATCAGAACTAAGAAGACTATCTGTAGTTGTAGCAGATAAAGGATATGATAGTGAAGAGAATCATGTAATGGTAAGAGAGAAACTAAAGGGATTCAGTATTATACCGCCAAGATATGAGAATGTGCCTGTATGGAAAACGCGTGGAAGATACAGAAAAGAGATGAAACGAGGATACAATAAAATTCTATACAATCAACGTAACAAAGATGAAACTATTGTATCAGTCATAAAAAGATTGTTTGGAGAACATATCTCATCTAGATTAATACGAATGCAAAATAGAGAATTGACATTCAAGTGTATAGCATACAATCTTCACAGGATGCTAAATTTAATTATTGTTAGATGGTTTCTACAGAGCCATCAAATGAAGATATCATAAAATAAATTGGTACTTTGCACGAGTACAAATTTCATATTCAAATAATTCTATTTGACCATTTGAAAGCAATAGTGTATATTAAAGATAAACAATAAAGAAGCAACCGATATAAAAAAAGGTAAATAAATTTATATAAACTATACAAAAGTTATAAGTATAATTATTTAATTTTGTTTTTGACCTCATCTACAATTTTATGAGTGGATTGAATTAAATCGCCTAACGCATCTTCTTTATTATCTTTAATTACAACAATTTCCCCTGGACCAAAGTGGCAATTATTTATTTCAATTGGGATAGGAAACGTCGTAATATATGAAAGAAATTCAAAAAAATTAGGAAAGGTTCTATTATTCTTATATATAAAACCAACTCTACCGCTACTAATCGTACAATTCTCTGAAATTGGAAATTTAAAATTATTATCGACGTTACATATAATTTCTATTATCTTTTTTTCAAGTTGTGAATCTCTAGAGAGATTCCATTCTTGAGAATATTTTTCTAATAAATCAAAATCCATACATTATCGATATTAGAGCGAATATTAAAATTAATCTTTATAAAAGGAATCATTTCAATAAATAAGTTTAACACAATTAATAAACAGATATTTTAAATTAATTATATTTACAGTTACTATAACCATCTACTCAAGAATATAAAT
>DASUZI010000273.1:0-24013 GCA_036376955.1 Nitrososphaeraceae archaeon | reverse complement strand
TTCATTCATTAGAGAACCCACCAGATAGTGTTATTGTTTATTTTAGTGAACCTATAGTTTTGCAGTATAGTCAAATTTCTGTTATTGATTCTGAGGGGAATAAAGTAAATACTGGAAATCCAGAAAATTTTAATGGAGATTCTTCTACTATAACTATACCATTAAAAAGAGACATAGGTGAAGGAACCTTCACTATTAATACTAAAGTACTCTCTGCGGTTGATGGACATGTAGTTGATGGTTCTGTCGTTTTTAGTGTTGGAGGTGGAAATGCAGATTTTAGTCAAGTTAAGTCTGAATCAAAAGACATTTTTCATTTGCTATCATTAGACAATTCTCTTAGTAGGATACCAGGATATATAGGTCAGATTGTAATTGTTGGAGCCGCATTCATATTTTTGTGGATTCAAAAACCTTTATCAAAATTCGAATGGGTCAAAAGTTTTCTTCAATCAAATTTGTATCTTATTAAAAAAAATCTAATTAAATTAATAATTATTGGAGATATTCTAGTCCTTCTTTCTATCGTTGCCATGGTAGTAATTCAATCTGCTGCTATAGGAGGATCAGTTGTAGATGTATTAACTACCGAGTTTGGAAAGATTATCGTTGCTAGGTTAGGTTTGGGTTTAGTCTTATTAGTATTCTTGCTATTTACTTTTAAAAAATTTAATGTTTCTAAAAATGGAGGCAATGAAGGTAAATATATAATTGCAATATTGTGTCTAGGGATAGGTATATTATTTACCAATAGCTTGATTTCGCATTCTGCAGCATTAAAGAGTTTTGGTCCTGTCCTAATAGATTTTTTCCATGGTATAGCAGCATCATTTTGGATTGGAGGTTTAATTTTTTTAACATTTGTTTTTGTTTCAAAAATGTTTTTAATAAAAGACGAAGAAATAAAAGCAAAAATTATTTCCATGGTGATTCCGAGATTTTCAACTATAGTAATACCAGTTTTAGGTAGTATATCTATAACAGGACCACTATTATTGTGGTCAATAGAGGGTAATCTTTCCACAACAATTGCTTCACTGTATGGTAAAATATTGATTATCAAATTAATGCTTGCTGCTATCATGATAATAATAGGAGGTTATCATCAATTCATAACTGAAAAACGAATTTCAACTTTATCAATAAGACATACCGGGATACAAAATCGTAACAAGGAATCAGTTGCAAATGAACCAAACTTTGTAAGACGTTTTATTTGGAGTTTAAGAATTGAAACATTTATAGGATTAGGTCTTTTGTTTGTAGTTTCCTTAATGACTAACATGGTATTACCTTCAGGTGAACTGCCATCTTCAAACATTGCCAACTATACTGAAACTCTAAACTTTGAAAAACAACTTCAAAATAATGATGTTTACTCTACAGTTGTTTATACTGAAGATCAGAAAATAAATATACATATAGAACCTGCGAGATTGGGAGAGAATAAAATATTAGTAGATTTTACTGACTTTACCAATAATCCAACAGTTAATATAATTAATGCTACTGCAAAATTATCACAAATAAAAAGAGGAATTGGACCTATTCTAATAGATATGGAAAAATCATCTAATGGACGATTCAATGCAGTAATTCCGCTTAGTGCCTTGGGATTATGGAATATAGAGATTGAGGGAAAAACATCACAGCCCAATACCCCAAATACTATAGCTAGCTTTGAAATAAATGTAAAACCTAGACTCTCTGAATTACAATTTAATATTACTGAATATAAAACTCCTCAAAGCAGTCTATTGCTGGATCCCGTATATCAGACTAGTACTGACTCCATTTGGGTTGGTGATTCGCTACCTGGAAGTGGAAGACTATGGGAGTTTGATATTGAGCATAAGAAATACCAAGAACATACAATTAATGGGATAAATTTAATAACGTTATCCGTTTTCGATCCTAAAAATGATAACATTTTATGGTTTATAGATCCAACATCGACACTACTAGGTAAATTCAACACTGACACTAATGAAACTGAAACATATGCGTTACCGAATAAAGGAGTTATTTCAGGTTTGACGATAGATAACAGTGAGAATGTATGGATGAGTATCATCCAAGATAATTCGATTCTTAGATTCGACACACATAAAAATAATTTCGAAACCTATAAAATACCTACGGAAAATTCAAGACCGTTGAGCCTTGTTTATGATGAAGATAATAATTACATCTGGTTTACCGAATCAATAGGCAAAATAGGAAGACTAGATATACAAAATAAGAAAATTACTGAATATCCAAATCTTACAGAATCAAATACTTTGGAGAAATCTATTTTATCGGAACCAACAGCATTGCTTTTGGATCCCAAAAATTCTAATATATTTATTAGTGACCATGAAAAAAATTCTGTTATTCAATTTAATACATTTACTTCTGTATTTAAAGAATATCCTTTAACCGACATCAACGGATTAGCTTTTGGAATGGCTTTAGATGATTATGATAATTTATGGATAGCTCAACATGTTTCTGATACGCTAGCAATACTGGACCCCGATACAGGAGAAACGATCAATATAAAAATACCAACATCAAATTCTTTTGTACAATATCTCGTTACAGATTCGAAAAAAGATATATGGTTTGCAGAACAACGAGGCAATGGCCTGGGAAAAGTTACAATTAAATATATTCCCACTAATTCGCCAAAAACAGTATCAACATCAGGTTCAATAATCGATAATGGTATTAATAAGAATAATCAAACAGAAGAGACAAGGGCGAATAACGAGATATTTAATTCAATTACATTTAACGATCTATTCGGTCCATTTATTATTATTGCAATAGCGGCTTCAACAATACTCTATATCAACAGTAGTGAACAATTGAGAAAAAAACTGTTAGAGATAAAGAATATCGAAGGTATAAAAAGAATAAAAGATAACAAGTCAAAATAATTATTTATTTTCATTCGAAAGTTATATATTGTATATCATGACTAGTTCTCTTACGTGAAAGAAAATCATGGATACAAAATTAAAATTAACCAAAATTAGGAACGAAATATAATAGAAAAATAAAACATATTATTATTTTAACCAACTTAACAGTAGAACATAAATATAAAAATATAAAAAACTATAATAAACGGCATTGTATAAGAATAATTAACAATTTGAAGGTTTATTTTTGGTAAACTTCATAATAAAGCAGAAAAAATTTTACAATAAATGTCTTTTATCCGATATTTACAATTTTCAATAAAATTTATTTTAATTACAAATTACTATAATAAACCACGTTAATAATTAATATGAATATTATAAATATTAAAAGTGAAAGAAAAATACAGAAATAACTTTGAAAATAATACAAACTAAATTATTATTTGATGGCATTAATGAGAAAAAAAATTGTTATATTGGAATTGAAGGAAAAGAAATTAAATTTGTCGGTAATACCGAACCATCTGGAAAAAACGAAATTGTAGAAAGTTGTGAGGCTGTCACTCCATCATTTATTGATGCTCATAGTCACATAGGTATGGTTAGGGCTGGAGAACCTTCAAATGAAGAAGAAGCAAATGAACACATGGATTCAATTTCTCCTCTATCTAACGCTTTAAATAGTATATATATGGATGATACATCATTTCAAGAATCTATTGAGTCAGGAGTTCTCTATTCAGTAGTGTTGCCTGGAAGTGGAAATATAATAAGCGGTAAAGCAGTTTTAATTCGAAATTTTTCGTCAAATATAAAAGATGCATTTATTTCAGATATAGGAATAAAAACGGCTTTAGGATATAATCCAAGAAGCACTGTAAAATGGAAAGGTACACGACCATCTACTCGAATGGGTGCAATAGCGGTTCTTCGTGAAAACTTGTTGAAAGCTAAAAAAACATTGATACTTTTAGAGAAAAAGAAAAAATTTATCGAAGAAATTGATCCTCAATTAGAACTTTTCTTAGATATTTTGAAGAAAAAATACAAATTGATGGTACATGTTCACAAAGAGGATGATGTTATGATTATGATAGAGTTGATTAAAGAATTCAAAATAAAGGCGATTGCAAACCATTTATGTGATGTTCATAATGAAGATATTTTTCAGCAGTTAAGGTTAAATAATATTCCTATTATTTATGGACCTTTAGATTCATTCCCATATAAAGTAGAATTGAAACACGAAAGTTGGAGAAATGTCGGAAAATTATTAAGATCAAAGTCTAAATTTGCATTAATGACCGATCATCCTGTATTATTGCAAAGAAATCTCTTTTACTGTTTGAGACATTTATTAAGATTTGGTATTTCAAAAGCAGAATCTATTTCAAAGATAACAAAAGAACCTGCAGATATTATTGGTGCAACCAATTTAGGACAAGTGAAACCGGGTTATAAAGCATCAATTACTCTTTGGAACAATGATCCGTTTTTGCTATCTAGCTATGCAAAAACTGTATTTGCAGAAGGAGAAATTGTCTACAAGGAATAGTAACAAGAACAAAAAAGTAAATTTTTATCTTTGTAATTGAATATTTAATTAAGAGATTCAAAATATATATCTTCAATTATAAATAATAATTCCTTGTGATCTCTGGAAAGTATTGGTGAAATAAAATATTGTAAACTGGGAATTATCTAACTTTACTTTTTTATCATATCTTGCCAGAAAATCTGTTTTCTAATTATTTAACATTTAGTTACATTTCCATTATCTTTTCTTTCAATATTTATAACTCGAGATTTTCTATTTTCATATCAATTTAGTTTATTAAAATTATTGTTATTCAGAAGAATTTTAAGTTATTTATAATAGATAATGAATCAATGAGTATCCTTACTGGTAAAGAAATTCTAAATAGTTTAAATAAAGATATCATAATCGATCCATTTAATATAAAAAATTTAAATCCAAATAGTTATAATTTGACACTGCATGATGAAATAAAATTTTATGACTGTGATTTCTTAGATATGAAAAAAGATAACCCTACAAAAATTATCAAAATTCCAAATGATGGGCTTTGGCTTGAACCTGGAGAAACCTATCTAGGAAGAACAATTGAATATACAGTAACTAAAAATTTAGTCCCAATTATCAAAGCACGTTCATCTATAGCAAGACTTCATATAAATATAATTAATAGTGCAGGATTTGGTGATATAGGTTATTCCGGTCATTGGACGATACCTATTTCTGTAGTAAAGAAAACTAAAGTCTATCCTTTTGTTACTATCTGTCAAATTTATTATTCTGATATTACCGGAGAAATTGATAAGGAATATAATATTAACGATAAATATCAAAATAGTAGAGATATAATGGCCTCAAAAATATATAAAGAATTTGAATCACCTATATAAAATAATAAATTTTATAATGATTGATTAAATACCTACAATCAATACTATAGTCAACCAATCATATTCCTTACAATAATGCAATTTTTACCATTTATTACTTGAGCGATCTTTTTCTGTTTGAACACCTGAAATTTCATATGGTAGTATGACATTTATGTAACATGGAAAAGGATGTTATGCTTATAGATGAACAAGCAGAAGAATTAAAGTCTAGAGCACGAAAAGATAGTGCCAGATATGACCCACTCTTTAAGGTTGGCACAGAAGTCGAAGCCTGTTTGTTAGATGATGGAGGAAATTCTGTGAATGCTTCCCCACTCATCGAAGAATTAGAAAATTCTAAATTTTTTCGAAATTCAGGTTGTATGATAGATTATGAATATGGATCAGGTCAGTTTGAATTTAAAACCTCTCCGATACCTATTACAAATTTATTAGATCTTGAAGTGTTATATGAAGAATTTATAATTGAACATTTAGAAAAAGCTATTAAAAAGGTTTACAAGGATAAAATCGTTATTCCAGTCTTCCTTGGTGCTAATCCATCACCAAATATTCTTCAAGATAATATAGTTACGGCTCATGATCGATATAAGAAATTATTTGAATGGCAATGTCAATTTTCGGATATAGAACTTGAGGGCAAAAAGTTCAAGCCTGCGCATATAGCGGCAGGGATACAGGGATTTCATTTTCATTTGCAGGGACGAAATCCTACTTATGCAGTATTAATGTTTAACCATATTTTAAATCTTATTTCATCTTCTATAATACTGGGTGCTAACAGTAAACTTTTTGCAGGCAAAGTATTTTCCTTTCACGAACCAAGGATATATCTATATGATCAATCTGAACAACAAAATTCAGGATTTCCTGCAATTACAACATATCTAAAATGTATAGAAGACTATATCGATTATATTAAATCAAGAAAGCCTATAATTGCAAGAGATTACTTTGACCTTGAAAAAGAAAGACATGATGATGTACGAATACGGTTGAATTCCGAATATTACCGGGTTGAAACAAGAATAATATCCGTACAACCAACACCCAAGGCATTGATGGCTATGATTGAATTTTTTGTTGGTTATATATATAAGGCTATCCTTGAAGATTCTTATGGTGAAAATCTTCTAAGAAGTCTGTCCATATTAAGAGAAGAAAGACAGGCATCAGTGCAATCTGGTTTTCAAGCCACATCTCATTTTCATATGATAGATACGATAAAACTCCAACTTGATTATGCAAGAAAAGGATTGTCTGACTTAAATGTTAAACCTGAGTTTTTGAATATATTAGATAGTAGAGTAGAAAATCAAATTTCTCCAAGTCAATATGTTGCCTCATTATGGGACAAGAAGTTTAATGGTTCAGTTAACCAAACTATATTCGAGGTAATTTCACACATGTGGGAAAGAACAAAAAATAACGATCCTATAATGTAATGTAGTAATTTAGTTTATATAATAAATTACTATTCATTAATTCTTTTTTATTTTTACTGATATTTCAAAATTTAACTATATATTATTAAAATTTATAAGAATATCAAGTTTGACTAATATTAACTCTATTATAGATTTACATATGAATGATCTTATTTCAGATCTTCAACTCTTGATAAGGCAACCAAGTGTTTCTGCTAAGAATAATGGCATGATAGAATGTTCTCATTTAGTAAAAAAAATAATGGAAAATGCTGGTATAAAAACGGAATTACTTTTTCCCTCATTAAAAGATGAGAGCTGCAAAGATGGCAATTTTGATACTGTCACTGAAACTAACAAACATCATTTTATACCTCCAATAGTATATGGAGAAGTCAAATCAAAAAAAAATCCTCATGGTAAAACTCTATTGTTTTACAATCATTACGATGTACAACCAGAAGATCCTATCGAATTATGGGAAAATAATGAAGCTTTTAGTGGTAATGTTAAAGGTAATTACATTTATGGAAGAGGCTCATCAGATGATAAAGGTGAATTAATTACAAGAATAAAAGCGGTTGAATATTTTTTAAAAAGTTCTGGTGATGTTCCATGTAATATAAAATTTATAGTCGAAGGTGAAGAGGAAATTGGCAGTCCTAACCTAGAAAAATTTCTTATACAAAATAAAGAAAAACTAGATTGTGACGGAGTGATATGGGAATTTGGTTACATAGATGAAAAAGATAAACCAATTATTATGCTGGGCCTAAAAGGTATCTTATATGTAGAATTGATAACTACCGGCGGTCCGTCACGAGATGTTCACTCCAGTCTTGCAACACTGATAGAAAATCCTGCTTGGATCCTTCTCGATGCTTTAAAGACTCTTCGCGATAAAAACGGAAAAATTTTAATAAAAAACTGGTATAAAGAAGTAAGGGAATTTTCCCACGAAGAACTCACTATATTAGATAAAGAGCCTTTCGATGAAGAAATATTTAAAAAAGAATATGGTATTAGTAAATTTTTAAATAATGTAACAGGTATCGAAGCTAAAAAGTTCTATGAAGGAATGCCAACGTGTAATATCAGTAGTTTGATATCTGGATATGTTGGCGAAGGTTCTAAAACTATTATTCCAAATAAAGCTATTGCAAAGTTAGATTTCCGTTTAGTGCCTCATATGGATCCAGTGATTCAGTTTAAAAGGCTTTGTGACCATATGAAAGATAATGGATATGGTAAAGATTTGCTTGAAATAAAATTATTACAGAAAGTATGGCCAGCGAGGACAACACCGGTTGATCATCCTTTTATAAAAGTCGTTGAGGAATCTGCTACTGCTATATTTGGATCTACAATAAAAAGTATTTCATCCGCTGCAACTGGACCAATGTATTATTTTATTGATATTCTAAATGTTCCATGTGTCTGTATAGGATCATCATATAAATATGGTAAGTCTCATTCACCTAATGAATTTGCTCGATTAGATCTATTAAATAAGACAACCAAATGGATTAGTAAAGTAATGGAAAATTTTGGAAAGAGAAACCTTGAGTAATAACAATTGTTTTGTTAATATCAAAATGAAAAAAAATTGTATTTAATTTATAAAGTGCGTAGCTTGAAGAATGTGTAGTTTATTCCCATAGCCAAATTGATCTAATAGTATCTGAATTACTTTCATAGATATCTTTGTTCTTTAGAAAAGCGAATTTATTATTTAAAGTAGAATTAAAATATTATACCTATATAACCAGGATATCCACCTTCTAGTAAATTTACATCAAACGATTTCCAATTGATGGACTATCCCTCTCCAGTAGAAATTGTTCTGTTATCTTGTCCAAATACTGTTTTAGTTTCTAAAACTGTATTCAAAAAAGTCTGTTTATTACCTGTTTTTTCTAAGCCTTTGATTTTAGCTCTTTCCACACAAGAATCTTGAAAAATTATTTAGGGAAGCAATTTTAATTGTTTTGAATTTATCTAGTTAATTGTTGTCATTACATAAAACGGCTCTAATTCATTTATTTCCTTTATAATACAAATTATAGAAGTTTAAAAATATTTACCATTAGTGGATGTAAAAGTTGTAACTAAGCCCAAAGATAAAATCCTACTAATAGAAAGTGTTTTTTTCATAATTTTGTTCCTTTCTCTAAAATTAATAATATTGCTTAATATTTTTACTTTTATCTACTATACTCCTTAAAATTATGTTATTACTATTAAGTACCCATAATGAGATATACTATATCAAAAAAATTAAAATTTATTTCTAACTCATTTTATTCGTTATAATTTTTAAATTTGATTATCTCACATATTCAAAAAAGATGTTTATATTCATAATAAATATCAAATATTTTATAGAGCACAAATTATGGAAACTAATGTTTAACTTAATTTCATTTTCTCCAAATTAAAATTTAAAAGTAGCTAGAGGATGAAAACTGCAGCACTCAAAACTGTAGTCCACATTCCATCTTTATGCCCTTCTGCTGATTGAGTGAAATTCTGAGTTTTGTAAATCTTACCAGATAATTTCCATTGTTCTTCTTTTTCATTCCAAGTTAACGAAGAATCATTGGGTAAACCAATTATCGTAGCAAGCATTTCCATAGCCATATCTTCTGCGTAATCACCTGCCTTTAGTGCAGTCTCTCCTGTGGAGTGATGTTCAGAAAGGTATCCGTATTGATCATTGTCAGCAGGATATGCTAAGCCTATAGAAGATGCAATAAGTCGATTTGGTTCATTGGTTGATGATCGAGCCATAACTGCGAATGTAATTTGGCCAGGTAGAAGGTATTTTCTACCTTCCTGAATACTAATTATTTTACACTGTGAGGGCTTGATACTGGACACTGTTACTAAATTTAGATCAGAAATTTTAGCATCTCTTAATGCAAGCTCAAAACTAGTTAAATGATCCTTGTGTATACCTTTTCCTTTTGTAAAAAAAATTGCCTTTGGAACATAATTAACAGGATTAGAAATTATGCTTGAATCTAGAGATTTTTTATACATTAGCAAAGATAGTAGAAAAAAAGGATTATTAAGATTTTCCTGTTTAGAATATATATTTTAATTTTTTTTAAACATTTCTTGTACTTTGAACTCACCAATTTTTATATAACATTAATAAATATAGAATCGATTCGATCTATTCTTCTTATATTTTTTTGATATGAGTGTTATATTATTAACAATAAAATATAATATTAATAATATTCAGAGAGCTTCCTACTAAATTATTTTAATTTGCTTTCATTTAGTATTGAGGTTAAAAATCATAAATATTTACTAGAATCAAGAATTTTATTAATTTTTTCTATATATAATATAATATTCTTAATGTGACTTCCATGCCAATACAATTTATTACATTTTTTACATCTATAAAATTCCTTATTATTTTTAAATATTGTCTGGTAAACCTGATTTTTTATCAAGTCTGCATCTTCTATAATCTCAAGTTTATCATTACAAATAGAACAACGATTGTAAGTTAAGCGAGGATCTATAAACTTTATTTCTAAGTTACTAAATATGGTAATTAAATTTTCAATTTCTGTATTTTTATTAATAAATATTGAATTATATGTGTATTGTTTTGATCTATAAAATAACTCCTTGTCACTGGTTAGTAAAATTCTTTTTGTATTAATAAGCAGATCTAATATTTCTGTATCATTTGTACTCGGCAAAATATAAATGGTATCAAAACCCAGTATTCTTAATTTTTTTGCGATTTTTCCTAACATCGCATCAGCTATAAATGAATAATTCTCTATATTTTTTATCACCTATCTAGAGTAAATAAATCTGTAATCTCCATTCTAAGATTACAGTACTTATAAGAGTAGTCAATTTAAAAAATAACAAGGACAATTTATTAATGCTAAAATCTCATTAATTATTATAGTTGAGCCTTGGATTTTAGAACATTTAGTGCAGAGCCATATCGAAACCATTCTATTTGATTATGGTTGTAAGAATGTTTCAAATTTATTTCCTCTTCTATTCTTTTTCCTTCTTTCCCATAGTGGATGATTTTACATTGTATAGGTTTCGATGGTTCTAATTTTTCTACTCCCAATATACTTATCCTATCATCTTCATTTATCTTATCATAGTCAGAAGCATTTTCAAACGTGAGTGCTAAAATTCCCTGTTTTTTTAGATTTGTTTCATGTATCCTGGCAAAACTCTTAGATATAACTGCGACACAACCCAAATATCTAGGAGTCATCGCGGCATGTTCTCTACTGCTTCCCTCTCCGTAATTTGTATCTCCTATTATGAGCCATTTAAGGCCTTTTTCCTTGTACTCTCTTGCAATATGAGGAAACGACTCTATTTTTCCATTCAATAAATTCTTACCATTTCCAATTTGGTTATTGTTAAATGCATTTACCGCACCTAATAACAAATTATCACTTATTCTGTCAAGATGTCCTCTATACATTAGCCATGGACCTGCAGGAGAAATATGATCAGTAGTACATTTTCCTTTAACTTTTGCAAGAACTGGAATTTCTATAAAATCTTTTCCATCCCATGGGGAGAATGGTTCTAGCTTCTGTAATCGTTCACTATTGCTATCTATAATAACATCAATATTATCTGGATCGGCAGATGGTTCCACATACACCTCCTTTACATTTGCAAAGCCTTTTGATGGAACTTCGGGAGACAATTGTGGAGGCTCAAGTTTAAATTTCGTTCCATCTTTTGATTCAATTATATCTGTGAGTGGATTAAATGAGAGTTTTCCACCAAGGGCCAAGGCAATTACAATTTCAGGGCTGGCTATGAAATTCATTGTATCTCTCTTACCATCATTTCTACCAGGAAAATTTCTATTGTATGATGTGACAATCGTATTAGGTTCTCCAATTTTGATTTCGGGTCTACTCCATTGGCCAATACATGGACCACAAGCATTTGCTAAAACAGTTGCACCAATATCTTTGAGGGCTTGCATTTGTCCATCTCTTTCAATTGTTGCCCTAATCATCTCAGATCCAGGTGTAACTAAAAGAGAAGTTTTGGTTTTAGCACCTTTTCTATCAGCCTGTTGTGCAATACCGGATGCTCTTGACATATCCTCATAAGAAGAGTTTGTACAACTACCGATGAGAGCTACTGAAATTTTATCGATATAATTATTTCTTGAAACATCATCTTTCATCTGGGAAATCGGTCTACCTAAATCTGGGGTATGCGGACCAACTATGTACGGTTCTAAAGAGGATAAATCAATTCTAATTATTTGATCAAAATATTTTTCAGGATTGTCATTAACTTCTCTGTCCTGTGTTAAAATATCGAGATTTTGGTTAGCAACCTCTGCAATATCTGTTCGATTTGTAGATTGAAGATATGTCTCCATTCTCTTATCATATTCAAATACTGAACATGTTGCTCCAATCTCTGCGCCCATGTTAGTAATAGTAGCTTTTCCAGTACAGCTAATTGATTGTGAACCAGGACCAAAATATTCTATTATTGCATTTGTACCACCAGAAACAGTTAATTTTGTTGCTACGTACAAAATGATATCTTTGGGAGCTGTCCATCCATTTAACTTTCCTGTAAGGTAAACTCCTATTCGTTTTGGATATAAAATTTCCCATGGCATACCTGCCATAGTTTCTGCAGCATCTAAACCACCAACGCCTACAGCTATCATTCCTAATCCACCTGCATTAGGAGTATGAGAATCAGTGCCTATCATTAGACCACCTGGAAATGCATAATTTTCCAAGACTACTTGATGAATTATTCCTGCGCCAGGTTTCCAAAACCCTACTCCATATTTTCTTGATGCGGATTCTAAGAATTTAAAAACTTCATTATTCTCATATAATGCAGCCTTCGTATCAGACACTCCTTCTAGTCTTGCTTGAATTAAATGATCACAATGAACAGTAGTAGGTAAAACAGTTCGCTTTAAACCTGATTGCATAAACTGTAAAAGAGTCATTTGACCTGTTACATCTTGTAATGCAACTCTATCAGGCCGTAATAATGCATAACTTTTTCCCCTTTCTAACTTTTTATTTTGATCATCATTCTCTATATCAAAAAGGTGACCTATCAATATTTTTTCACTTAATGTAAGACAGACATTCTTGATATTTTTTTTATAGTATGAAATATTTTCCCTAGATTTTTTATAAACAGCAGAAACCAATTGAGGAGTGGTTTCTACTGAATTTATCAAAGTCATGTTTTTTATATTATTAGTTATGTCATAGTGATATAAGAAAATTTCTTGATCATTTTGTTAGTAGTTGAGAATATTAATTTAATAAGGCATAAAGCAATAACCTAACCATTTTGACTATATAATTTCTTCAACTATATTTTTCGGATTACCTTAATTCTATTTGCGTTCTTATATACAGATAGCAATTCTAACAAATTTTCTTCATGAAATCATAAAATAAATATTTTTTTTATTACAAGCAAGTGATTAAAAAAATCAATAAAATGAAGTTTATTATTTTCTATAAAAGATAGTTATCAACATTTAAGTTCATAGTTGAAATTCTGTATGTTGGATGAACCTTCTAATATTGAATCAATTATCCAATTTGTTAGGTTGTATATGAATATTTTAATAAAATGTAATTAAAATTGTGATGTACAATATACACAATAGTAATGAAAATAAATTATTAATAATAATATAATTATTGATGCTTGACCTTTCATCAAATATTTTAATCGCCTGCTTTAGTAGATTCTACTTCTACCTCTTTTAACTCTTCTTCGAGTTCTTCGTCATCTTCTATCTCTTTGATATTTTTTACTTTTTTAACATCTTCTGCTTTTTTATTTTCTATCATACTATTACATTTAGCTATATATATTAAATATATACTAATATTATTAAATCAGACTCAAATAACATTTTATAATACACTAGTTTAATTTTTAATTTATCTTATTATTCTGATTAAATAAAAATTTAATGTCTAATAGCTCCTAGCGTGAGTCCTCTAACCATTTGTTTTTGAAAGATTAGCATCAATACCAAAATGGGAATTAACGCTATATTTATTCCAGCAGTTAAATAACCCCATTCAATACTATATAATGAAACAAATTCATATAATGCAACTTGAAATACCATTGAATCTGGTCTATTAGCTAAAACTATTGGTAGAATAAATTCATTCCATGAGAATCTAAATGCTAGGACAGCGGCAATAGCAAACCCAGGCATTGACAAGGGGATAGTTATTCTTCTTAATACTCCTAAACTTGAACATCCATCTATTAATGCAGCCTCTTCTAACTCTCTAGGAATAGTTTCAAAATAGCTTTTTAGTAAAAATATATTTAAAGGAATAATTAAAATTTGAAAAGTGAGTATTAGACCCAAAAGCGAATTTAATAAGCCTATTTGAGAGAACATAATATAGAGGGGAATAATATTTATTAAAACTGGGATCATAAAAAGTCCTAAAATTACACTAAGCAAAATATTTTTACCTTTAAATTGAAATCTCGCAAATGCATAACCGCCTAAAGCACTGATCGCAACGCTGATAACAGTGCTTCCTATACTTACAATGAAGCTATTAAAAAGGCTATGAACGATATGTGGTTCGGTAACGACAAAGAGATAATTATCAAGAGTAGGATTTGCGGGAATAAATTGAGGAGGAAGAGAAATCGCTTCCTCATTAGATTTGAAAGAAGTAGAAAGAACCCATACAAGAGGTACCAAAGTAATAAAAAGATATGTAAATAACAATATGTAAATAACTGGTTTTTCAGCAAAGAACCATTTAGACACAGATACGAATGATGAGGGCAAATTTTGTTTCATGATGTATTAACCTTCCAAATTATTATGATTTCTTATTTCTCGCATCGAATAATTTAAGATATACAAATGCAATTGCTATGTTCATAATGATGAGTAATATGCCCACTGCTGCACCTTCAGAGAAATAACCAAATTCAAAAGCCTGTTTATACATGTATAAAGATAATGTTGTTGTAGAAGACAAGGGACCACCATTAGTCATAATCAATTGCAAATCAAAAAAATTAATTGTCCAAACTGTTACTAAGATCAAATTGGTTAAAATAAAAGATTTTAAAAGTGGAAGAGTAATATAAAAAAATCTTCGAAATTTTGTTGCTCCGTCGATGGTAGCCGCTTCATAAAGTGTTGGATTTATTGAAAGCAAACCCGCACTAAGAAATAATATTGTGAACGGAGTACCATACCATGTATTTGCCACAATAACTATCCAAATAGCTAAATTAGGATCTGAAAACCAGCCAACAGATTCTAGACCTAATTTTTCTATTCCGTAATTAATAATCCCAAAACTATCATCAAAGAGAAATTTGAAAGAGAAACCTGTAATAACAGTGGATACTGTCCATGGAATAATAAACATTGTTCTAAATAATCCTGAAGCTCTAATTTGTTGATTTAATAGAATGGCTATTAAGAGACCAATCCCAAATTGAAGTAGAACAGAGCCACATACAAAAACTAATGTAACTTTGAGTGAATTGTAGAAATTGGGATCGGAAAAAATATTATCAAAGTTCTCGAATCCTATAAAATCCCAATCTTTTATTATTGTAAGAATGGACACATCATGTAATGAGATATATATATTCCAAATTAAAGGAATAAAAAGAAATGCAAATAATATTATAATACTAGGTAATAAGAAAAGATAAGGCTCGAAACTTTTTAATATTAACATTGTATCATGTTAATTCGTCAACTTGAAAAATGAATATTATATTTTACCATCCTAAAGCTTTTGCAGATTGTTTTGAAGCTTCATCTAATGCCTGTTTTGGGTCCATTCCATTGTATACTTGTTCAATTGCGTTTCTTATATGCTCTGCAACTATAGGATATTCAGGAATATTTGGTCTTCCTTTTCCTAATGAAATTAGAGAGACTAGTTCTTCATAATAAGGAATTGTTGATTTCAACTTCTCCGAGTAAGCTCCTTCTCCTATACTTTTCTGGGTTGGAAGGTAGCCCTGTTGTAACAACATAGGAATCAAAACTTCAGGTTCTAGCATTATAGTAATAAGTTCCCACGCCAATTCTTTGTTTTGTGATGTTTCAGGTATACTTAAAAGCCATCCTCCCATTAAAGTAGAAGTATTTGTATTTGAAATATTAGGGACAGGAAACATTGGTATCATTCCTATTTTTTCCTTTAATGTGCTCCATTCATTCTTAGGAAATTGTCCCAATAACCAAGATCCTTCAAGCATTATAGCAAATTTCTTGTCTGCAAATTCTTGACCCCAGAAATGATTAATTTGAGGTTTAATTCCAGCTTTCACTTGATCTTTTAAAAATTGGAGAGCTTTAACGCCTAAATCGCTATTATAGATTGGGTACCAATAATTTTGTTTTGTTGGATGGCCGTCCCTCTTTTCTAGTATTTCCCCACCTATCATCCATAGATAAGGATACCACATATCAGGTGAGTGGTTAGCACCTACTAGATGCATTGCCTGAATTCCATCTTTTTGGAAAACCTGGTTTAATTTTTTAGAGGCAGATATATATCCATTCCAATTCTCTAACTGCTCTGGATCAACTTTTCCTTTATCCAGCAGATCCTTCCAATACCAGAGTGCCCTCACATCTGTCCATGCCCATATCCCTTTTACTTGATCATTATACAATCCTCCCTCCCAGTTTTGTGAATACCAATCAGACGACTTGTTCCATTTTTGTGTATTAGCTGTAAGATCTGATAAAAATCCGCCTTCTGCGAATTCGCCTAACCATATTTGATCTAATGAAACAAGATCAATAGCTGTTTTTCCTGCCATTGCAGTCAGGATTTGGGTTCGTGTATCAGAATAGGGCAATACTCTATAATCAATTTTGATCGTTTTATCAGGGTGTCTTTCATTTAATATCTTTGTTGCATTCTCCAAAAGCATATCCCATCTTTCCTTAGGTTCGGCAAAAATCGCAGTAAGAGTTATTTCCTCTTGAGCAATAATTGTAATAATATTCATTTGTGAAATAAAAAATAAAGATAAAATTGCAGAAGTTAATGGAATTAAAACTTTAAACTTGGCCATTTTAGAATTATAACAGAAGATAAAACTACCACTATTATTAATTATTTACTAATAATATTATTCTTAATGGTTAGGAATAATATAGAATACTTATTTTATTCTAGAATAAAAATTCATTTTTATTCTATAATTTAATTTATTTCCTTCCAGTTTTTTATTGTTACGAAGTAATGTTAAATATTACTTTTAAGTAGACTTAGTGAGTATTTTCTGTCAAGAATAACAATAAAAAATCTTAGTAAAAGTTATGGAAATGTAAATGCTGTAGTGAATTTTTCGGTGCAATTAGATTCAGGAAAATTTTTAGTGCTTTTGGGACCATCTGGCTGTGGGAAAACTACCATAATAAAATGTATAGCTGGGCTCATCGATCCTACAGAAGGACAAATTTACATTGATGAAAGCTTGATAAACAAACTTCCTCCAAAAGATCGTGATGTGGCGATGGTTTTTCAAAGTTATGCATTATACCCACACATGAGTGTTTATGATAATATCGCATTTCCTTTAAAAATGCGCAAGTTATCAAAAAATGAAATAAAATTTCACGTAGAAAATACCGCCAGTCTGTTGGAACTTTCTCTGTTTCTTAAGCGAAAACCCAAGGAACTGAGTGGTGGACAAATGCAAAGAGTAGCTTTAGCAAGAGCACTAGTTAGAAAACCTAAATTATTTCTAATGGATGAACCGCTCAGCAATTTGGACGCTAAATTACGTATGCAAATGAGAACAGAGATTAAGAAATTACAAAAGAAAATAGGAATCACGACCATCTATATCACGCACGACCAGATTGAAGCTATGAGTATGGCAGATCAAATCATTGTGATGAATAAAGGAATAATTCAACAGATAGGTTCGCCTCATGAGATTTATTATAAACCTAAAAACGTTTTTGTTGCAAATTTTATAGGAAATCCACCTATGAATTTTTTAAATTTCAATATATCTCAAAGCTCTCAAGATATTAATCTATATTCTTCCCAACTCTTTGTTAAAATTTCAAAAATAAATATACCTCTATCAGAAGGCCAATCTTCTGAAGTTATTTTGGGAATCAGACCTAAAGATATTTTAATTTATGATACAAATCACAAAAATGAAATCGATACCCTATCTCTTAAAGGACGACTTTTATTTACCGAATCACTTGGAGATGAGGTAATTTATGAATTTAAATTAGAAAACAATAGTATAGTTAAAGTTTCATCAAATACCGATAAATTTTACTATAAACAAAACGATGAATTTAATTTGGTAGTAAAATATAAAAATATACATTTTTTTGATTCTATAACAGAAGAACGATTATTATTTTGATTAACTATTTTATAACTAATTAATTTTAATTTATATTTCGAAATCAAAATTCTACCAAGATATAATTGCATTATCCAAGGATTAAAATAAAGGTTAACATTCTATAAGGGATTATCTCAGTGAAATTATTAAAATTAACTAAAATTTAATAACTTAATATAAAGATATCAGGATTTTATTTTTGAGATGATTTCTAGAAGAATAAATTTATTAGCAATTTGATATATTGGAGAAATCTCTAATTTCTTACAATATCTGACAATCCAATTTCAGAACTATGGAAAAATAATCAAAAAAAAGTTATAATTAAAAAATGTGCTGATTAGTTATTATCTAATCCTTAAAAACTTGTTTGATCAATAAATTGTATGGATAATCTTATTACTCATAATTGTAAAGTATGTGGCTCAACAGTTACAGACTTAGTCTCTATTAAAGTTGAAAATGATAATGTGATTAAATTAGGCAAATTTTTTAATGGAAATTGGATATGTGATGATTGTTTTCTAAAACAAAGAGGAATACAATCAGAATCAATAGCTTATTCAACAGAAGACAATGATAAATCTAAAGATATTGCATCATCGAGAGATGTATCTCCCAATACTCCTCCTGCTTAATTTCTAATACGTATATAATAAAACTCCAACTAAATATACCCTAATCAAAGTATTCTTCCATAATTAAAATATAATTATTGCCTGTTTGATATATATCATATTAGTTTAAAAATACTCGTAATCATTTTAATTTTAAAACTCCATATATTATCTTTATATTAAAATCAATAGCCAAATTAAACATTTAAAAATAAGTAAAATAAATTTTCGATTTTCAAATATCTATGTAAATTAATTCTTCAATCTAAGCTATTATTGAATCTTTTAAAATATGTTCAATGAGTTCATCAATATTAGCGCTTGCAACACAACAGACTCGATCAGCACCTCCATAATATAAGAGAAGTTTATTATCAATTATGACTGTACCAGTAGGAAAAACAACGTTGTTAACATCACCTATTTTTTCGTAGTCTTCAACAGGTTCCAAGAGAGGTTTTTTCGTCCTCGCAATAACTTTCCGTGGATCATTGAGATCTAAAAGTGCTGCTCCCGCACGATAAATTTTGTCTGAACTTACACCATGATAAATTAATAACCATCCTTTTTTTGTTTTAATAGGTGACGGGCCTGCACCAACTTTGAGGTGTTCCCAGTCTTGTTCTGGCTTTAAAAGTAACATAGAATTACTTATGATTAATTCAGAATTACTTATACTCAACCAAATACTAGGCCGGCTTATCTGATAATCGGGATTACTCAAAGTAGTGGGTCTATGTAATATGAGAAATGAACCATTAGAAAAATTACCGTCAATTTTAAATTTTTCTGGAAAGAAAATTACGTCTTTGTTATTATCAAAGTCTTTGGTAATAATACCTAATTTCTCAAATTCATCATAATTTTTTGTTACTGCTAATGCAGAAAATATCTTTGGATGTTTTTTCACGTTCTCTGAAAGAACTACATAAGTAACAAAGATTTTATCTTCAATTTGTGTTATTCGTGGGTCTTCCATGCCATGTTTTTCGTAATCTTCGGTTGGACAAATTGCAATGTTATGACGTCTATCAAATTGAAAACCGTCACAGCTACTGGCATAACCTATTCGGGAAATATAATTGTCGTATTCTCCAATTGCTCTATAAAGCATATGAACATTCTTGCCATCGTAAGATACCGAACAATTAAATACTGCCTTAGATTCCCACCAATTATTTTTATTGGGGATGAGTATAGGATTTTTTGAGTATCTCTGAAATATCGCCATTAATGAGTCCAATTATAATTTAATATATCACTATAATTAGTATTAGGTTGAATATTCCCAGATAGAAAATAGTGAACTTTCAACTATATGATTTTATTTTATTTTTTGATGCAGTATCATTTTGGATTAGAAGAACTATTATAATATTCTATACCTAAAGTTCGTACTTGAATTTAAAAGACGATTCTATTAATTTACACCGAATGTTGAAAGGTAAAATTGAAATTCAAAATAGAGTACCTATAGAAAACATTTTTGCAAAAGAAAATAGTCTAATTAACTTAATTTATACTCCTGGTGTAGCATATGTTGCCTCTGCAATTGGAGAAGACAAAGATTTAGCCTATGAATTTACTTCAAAATGGAATAATGTGGCAATTATATGTGATGGGACTAGAGTATTAGGCCTTGGAAATATAGGACCTGACGCAGCGCTTCCTGTAATGGAAGGGAAATCAGTTCTTTTCAAGTTATTAGGTGGTATAAATGCTATACCTCTCTGTATTGCAACTCAAGATAAAGAAGAAATAATAAAATTTGTGAAATATATTCAACCTCTATTTGGCGCTATCAATATAGAAGATATAGAATCGCCTAAAGTTCTAGAAATAGTAGAACGACTAAAACAAGAAATTTCTATACCTGTATTTCATGATGATCAGCATGGTACTGCTATAATAACACTAGCTGCATTGATAAATTCTCTTAAACTTTTAGGAAAGCAACTGGAAAAAATTAAGGTGTTAATTTTAGGAGCAGGATCTGCAGGATACGGAATAAATAAAATTCTTAATTCTGCAGGTTGTAAGAATACAATAGTAGTTGATAGCAATGGTGCAATTTATGAAGGACGCAAAGATTTGATTAACAATCCTTTTAAATCAGAAATAGCAACTCAATCTAATCCTAAAAAAATAGCTGGTTCATTAGATTCTGTTATTGAGGGATCTGATGTCTTTATAGGTGTTTCAGGAAAAGGTAACATTTTAAATAATAAAGTTGTACCTTCTATGAATATTGATCCAATAATATTTGCATTAAGTAATCCCTATCCTGAAATATTGCCTCCATCTGCTTTGGATGCAGGTGCAAAAATTGTTGCAACAGGTAGGTCTGATTTTCCCAACCAAGTTAACAATGCGGTGATCTTCCCATCAGTAATTCGATCTTTATTGGATCTACGTGTCAAATTGCTGGATGATAATTTGATGGTGAATGTTGCATATGCAATTGCAAATTTAGTAGAAGGCCAACATCTCAAAACAGATTATATAATACCGCCTATAAATGATCCAAGAATTCTTCCTGTTGTTACTCAGACTCTACGTAATGTTATACAAAGAACAGTGGCACATCATTATTAGAATAAACCTAAAGCAGTGAGGAAGAAAGGTTAAAAATAAAATGAGATGATCTATTATAAATTTTGTTTGTTTATAGGTTGAAAATATTTGTATGTTTATAAAGAACATTATAATGTGTATAGGGAAAGAGATCGTATAATTATTTTATCTTATATAAGTACATTAAAATAAACTGAAAAATTCATGGTCATCTATTTATACTTTCTATGCTTTCTCATGACATGCAAAACAGTAGTAAAACTTTACTGGCACTGGCGACCACACCACTTTTATTTACTATCATTGCGGTCTCTTTTTTCACTATCGATGACCTAAAAGCTGATGCGCAATCAGCAAATGCTACAAAATATAATTTTGAACCTTTTCAGTCGTTGCAAGGTTCAACTTATCAAGATATCGCTGACAGTGATTCGCTGAACCTTACCGAATTTAGTTTAGCATCATGGTTTAGAACCACTCCTAATTATACTGAACCTGGCCATATTATAAACAAAGGTGGTATGAATACCGACGAACAAGGAATGAATTTAAATTATGGAACTTGGATTAACGAAGAAAATGGAGTATCTGGTGGCTTTGAGGCAGAATCAGGAGATGATTTCATTTTAGAATCATCAGAAAAAGTTAATGATGGAAAATGGCATTATGAAGTGTTGACATTTAATGGTACTACGTTAAATCTCTATGTAGATGGAAAATTAGTCGGTAATCTCACATCTATAGAAGAAAAACCTGACAATACAGGGGATCAGCCATTACGAATTGGTGCCAATTCCTTAAATGAGGACAAATTCTTTACAGGAGATATTGATGAAATAAGATTATGGGATAGAGCATTAGATATGTCTGAAATAAAAGACTCATATGAAGACAATAAATTTAATAATACAGGACAGATTCTCTTCTTATCATATGGAGATTATCTCAATAGTGAAGGAAAGCCCACTTATTTAAAATAAACAAATCTTTTCACTTTTTTTGTTATATTTATGATATTATGGTCTGTTCTATTGTCAATTTACAGTAATCACTTAATTTAAGGGGGAATATTTGACTATTTTACAAAAATATTTGTATTAGGAATCTAAGGAATCTAGATATAGTAAATTGTAACTAATTATTTCCTAAAATATTGTTATATATTGTTATAATTTTTGTTACCAAATTTAAAAAAGCATATTTTGGTTCTCCCTATTCAATTAATTATATTATTTGTAATTTTTTCATAAACTATCGGGGCTTATAATTATTGTGACATATTAATTTGAGTAAGAATATGGTCTACTAATAGTGTTAAGAAATAAAAAAAACATTTCCATAAATCTGTATTTAGATATAAAACTTACTAGCCTTTACCTTATCAATTGCCATCAATTGATATAACATTAATATATTTGATACTGTTCTATTATCTCTATTGGGATTATTAGAACGCTTCTTATCGATATTTAGAGCTAAAGCTCATTCTGTTGCTGATAAATTTGAAGATCCAAATGAAATGTTAAATTATTCTTTTGAAAAACAACATGAATTGATAAATAAATTAAGACGTGACATAACCACCGTCGTTACCTCAAAAAAAAGACTTGAAATTCAAAAAGCAAAACTTAGTACAAATATTTCTACGTTAGAACAACAAGCTCGTCGGTCACTAGAATCAAATAGAGAAGATTTAGCAAGATTAGCATTAGAACGAAAGAATTTGCTCCTTTCACAAATTAAAGAATTAGAAAGACAGATTGGGGATATAGAAAAAGAACAACATAAATTGGAGGATGCCGAAAGACGACTTACTTCTAAAATAGAAGAATTCAAGACACGTAAAGAAATGATAAAAGCAGAATATTCAGCTGCTGAAGCTCAGGTTAAGATTAAAGAAAATTTGACAGGTATATCAGAAGAAATGAATGACTTAGGCATGGTGCTAAATAGAGTAGAAGAAAAGACAGAAAATATGAAAGCAAAGGCACAAGCATTGGATGAAATGATAGACTCTGGCACCCTAACTGATATTACAACATCTTATCCTTCTGGGAATGCAGATATTGAAAAAGAACTTGATAAAGTTTCTATCGAAAGGTCAGTTGAAGAAGAATTAACAAAACTAAAATCTGAAATTGGTAAAACATAGTTATAGTTAAGATAAAAATAGTAAAATTGTCTGATGTAAAAGATATAAATATTTTAATTCTATTTGATAAAAGTAAGATTTAAACTTAATCCAAGATTATCAGATAAAAAACTTAATTTACAAGTGAACGGTTGTTTTGCTTAAAAATTATATCTAGAGCATATGACCATAAATTTGCTAAAAAATAACAACAACAAAAATTTTTAAATAAAGAAAAATTTCCAATTCATTGTTTTATATTTTTATCTTTCATAAATACTGTATTAAAATACTACGATTATTATAGCTTAATTATTCCCTTTAAATTACGTAATTCTTAGGATTTATATCAAGAGAAACATATTATCAGGGATAATACAATTAAAGCAAAGTATAAAATAGAACAATACAAAATGTAATTTTATAATGGATAAATCATTTATTATGAATGCTCTAATAATTGTGTTATTAATTATTGTTGGTATAATTCTACTAAAATTT
>DASUZI010000272.1:0-3430 GCA_036376955.1 Nitrososphaeraceae archaeon | reverse complement strand
AGAACAATTTTTACAAATTCTATCTAATTCATTAACTAAGATAGTAATTAAACAACAAATTGAAAAAAATAATATTATAACGAGAAAAATAAATATAATCTCTAAAAGTAGAGAAAAGGTTCTTGCAACTGCAAGTTCTACTATTTACTTGAAAAACCTTCCCAATAATATCATATATGAAATAAGAAAAAAAGAAAAGGGAATAGGTATAATCATTTTGAAAAATAATTTAGAAACCTATAAAAAAATTACAGAAATTGGTTATAATCCAAAAAAGTCTTATATTTATAGAAAGTATACATTATTTTCGGGAAAACTTATTGTATGTAAAGTGATTGAAAATTTTTCAATAGGCATATGGATTTAATTGCCAGTTCTATAAATACTGATTTAAGACGTCAAAAATTTACTAAATAAAATTTACTAAATAAATTAATCAATTAATTCTCTGATTCAACTAGTATAAGGTTATTATTAAATTCAAATGCAAGGCTTTTTTGTTTCAAATTAATTCTTATTTCATTAGCAAATTCAATCATATTCTCTGTATTTACATCATTGGTATGAATTTCTACTCGGATATATTTAGTTGATTCAAATCTTCCTTCGAAATAACCATCAAACTCAAAAATTGACAATGCTCCATATTTTAAGGTTATATCTTTTATAATGTCATTATAACCTTCAACTCGAGGTAAATAGAATTTTATCGAATCGTTGAAGGTCTTTATTTTGTAAGATTTTTTATAGCTAGTAGGATTTTTTGGTGATGCATGATCTGATGTATTCATTTAAGATCTTTCAATAACTAGTAAAGTATATTTATTTTATCACAGAAAAAGATATCAATTTAGATTATTTCTACAATAAATGGATTTATATTCTTACAAGGAGCTAGTTTTATTGTTAAACCGTATTTTATATTATAAAAAATTACTCTAATCTTAGTCATAGAAAGATTAATAACCATGTTTTAAATTTGTGCATTAAAAGTACTCTTTTCTAGTAGTGAATGTAATCTATGTTTTAGATGTAGAAAAGTACAGACTTGAGGATACCATGCACCACCCTCTGTGTAAACTGTATGTTTGCAATATTTGTCAACCAAAGAATTACTAAAATTCTCTGCTACCAACATGTTTCTTCTGAAATATAGATTCTAAACACTAAATTAAGAATTGGTTCATTACAAATCCATATCTGAAATGTTGATTACTACTCTGAATGATAGTTTCATCAATTATTAATGCAAAAATTTTCTGTGTTCATTACATCTGATATTAATCAATTCGATGAATCCAATATCCGAATTAATTTATACAATTTGTCTAGAATCGTTAAATTTAGATTTCAATAAAATAGTGCTTAAATACTCAAAAAAGATTAAATAATTAGATTTTGACAAATAAACCTACAAAAAATAATACATCTCCCAACCGTAAAAATGATATTAATGAATCTAAAAAGGTAGTAGAATCAAGAGAATTGGACCAACTAGAAGAATTGAGTATTAGAATTGATACATTAGTAGAATTATTGTCTGAAAAAGGAATCATAAATAAAAAGGGTTATATAAATAATGTTATGATGCGGATACATGAAACATCCAAGGCCAAATCTTTTGATGAATGTGATGAAATCTAAATATATAAATTCTTCTTAATTATCCTTTAACTGATTTTGTCCAATATTGATTATTCTGGAATGAAGTAGAGTTGGTATTAAAATTAAAGTTCAAGTAATAAAAGAGAATATAATTCAGTTTGAGTAAAATTGAAATGAATAATTTAATTCATATAAATAAATTCAAAATCTCTACCTTTGTTTTTGACGATCATTGCATTAAAATTGGATTATTAGATATTGATATTACTTTATGAATATAAATTAATAAATTAATTGATGTTTAAATAAACTGGTAAAATATATTTATAATCATAAAAAGCCCCTAAAAAAAAATATTAAATGTTACTACTTTATCAATTAATAACAATTTAAATTAAAAATATCTTTTTCCACTTTTTAACTATTTATGAATCTATAAAATCCTCAACTATTAATGTATCAAAATCTGTCCAAATATTAGGCCCAGTAAATATGAAGATTTGAAAATGTAAATGTGGGATATATGTATAACCAGTCAAACCTACTTCTGCAATTTTTTGTCCTTGTTTGACTATTTGACCTTCTTTTACAGTAGAACTATTGAATTTGAGATGATCATATCTTGACGATTCATTATTCATGTGCATAATTGAAATAAAATTAGAAAAGTTCCAATAAGCAGGACTAGGACCACCTATATTTGAGTCATCTTTAACAAATGTTATTGTTCCATCGGTTGCTGCGAATACAGGAGTATTTTCTGGAACTATAAAGTCTATTGCATTTCTTAACTTTCCTATATGAGCAGGTGATGTATTTCTATCAATTTTTTCAATAGAATTCTTTGGTACAGGAAGATGATATTTATTTAAAGCAGTATTTCTATTATCCAAGTTCTTCTCATCTTTCACTTAGGATATTATATAAAAATATCATTTAATATTTATTTAATAATTCATAATAAATATCTTATATTTTACATATTGATATTAACATGACTGAAATCTTAAAAAGGAAATACTAATTATTACATTCAACTTTTGAACATGATGCGATCTCTTAAATTTCTTTTAAGTAACCTACATTCTTATACAACATTCTAACACATTCAGTATATGTTCTATATCGAAATTTTATTTCTTTAACAGGCATATCTCCTGTTAAATGTTCTTTTGTTGTGTCAATAGAATATTTTTTAGCAATGTCCTCTAAAAGTGTATTTACCGTTGAATTTAGATATGATTCCACTATAAGATTTGACATATTATATTTTATTAGGTACTCTATAGTATATAATCACTGTATTTGTTTTTTAGTGATTTATACATCTCTTTATACGCATTGTATTCTTTTTTTGAATTGATTTTTGAAGTTTGGTCCTTTATTGTATTACTCATTCGTATAATCTTCTTCTACAGATCATAGATCATGTCAATAAAAATTTAGGTCTAACTTGTCAGAACGATTAAAATTCCGTAGCCATCATCTCAATAGTACAAAATAGAGTGTTATTATTAATGAAACTCAGATACTTCCTCGCTTTGGACTAATATTAATTAAATTTACATCATAACTATAGTTATTGATATGTTAATATTAAAAATTGATATTAAGATAAGAATTTATTCCTTCATCTCAACATCTTTACGATGTATAAGATGAACCATTCATTGCTTAAACCTTATTCAATAAAACAAAATAATTGACGATAATTTCTTAATATAGCAATTGTTATAACCCCAAACCAAAAGTTAATGATTATTTTTACTGTTTTATTTATTGTGATAGTGTCAAGCCACCATCAACGTAAACTGTAGTACCTGTA
>DASUZI010000271.1:0-2818 GCA_036376955.1 Nitrososphaeraceae archaeon | reverse complement strand
CTATTTTTTTTGAGGCCGATCTCAGAAATGCCAATACCGAAGGATTAGATAAAAATGATGCGTATTTAAAATATGCAAAATTGAAAGGAACTACTTGGGAATAACATTTTTTCAATTATCTGTAGACTTCAACATCATTATGTAAAAAAATCACTGCAGGTATTTTCAAACCAAGTTGCCTATTTTTCTCTATTTAATAACCATTGGGTTAACTTAGATTAATAACTAAAACCATTGTCATTTCGTGTTGTATAGTTTTTTTGGTTTTGTTAATATAACAAAATCATTGTATCATTAACGATACCATTTTTATTAAATAATTGATATTTGTTATTGATGCGTATTGCACAGCCAATCCAAAATATCACTTTGAAAGATAAAATGGTTATAACTGTAAAAATGATTGCATGCCCATTAATGATGACTATGCATGTAAATTTATGGCATCTAAATGCAATTAAATTAAATAGCTTGGAAAATAAACATGATATTGGTCAAAGTGTAGAATGTATTATTGTGATGGTACAATGAATACAATTTTCGTATATATCTCCTTATCTGCCTTGTTGCCATCATTTTATATTGTTGTCAATATAAAACAATCTAAACCATTTAATACCATTTTATATAAAAAATTAATATGTATGCATAACTTTTTAGATAAGATGGAGGAAATAGGTACTGCAGAAGGATTAGAAGAGTCCACAAAAACAATCCTCAATGTATTAAATAATTCAACAAACAGTCTTTTAATTTGTGCAGACCAGTACTGGCCTTCAGTCGCGATTGGCATAGAAGTATTTAATAAAGGGATGTTTGACTTGAAGAAAAGAAATGTAAAATGCAGGTTTATTACAGAAGTAACTAAAGAAAATATTACCTTTTGTAAAGAATTATTGAAGATAGCGGCAGTACATCATTTACCTGGATTAAAAGGAAATTTTGCAGTAAATGAAAATGAGTACATTGCATCGGCTACAATGAAAAATTTACAATTATTGTCTCAAGTAGTATACAGTAATTCAAAGGCAGTCGTAGAACAACATAATTTCTTTTTTGAGAATCTGTGGGATAAATCGATTTCTGCAACAGAGAAAATTGATGAAATTGAAAAGGGGATTGTTCCTGAAATTGTGGATGTCATTAAAAATCCCGTCGAGATAAAGAGCATTTATTTTGATGTTTTAAAATCCAGTGTTACTGAAATAATGCTTATCCTTACAACATCCACTGTTTTTCTAAGTGAGGAAAACGATGGATTAATGCAATCTTTGATAGATGCTTCAAATAGAAATGTAAAAATAAGAATAATTACTCCATCATTTAGTAACGCAAAAAATGAGATTGACAATCTAAGTCAAAAGAACAAAATTGAAGTTAGACATATCGAATCGCCTTTTGATGCGCCGATAAATATACTAGTCGTAGATGGAAAGTATTCATTAATAGTTGAATTAAAGAATGACACAAAGCAGAAATTTACCGAAGCAGTTGGCTCGGCAATATATTCTACAAGTCAACCAAATGTTATATCATTTGTTACCATTTTTGATACATTGTGGAAACAAACAGAGCTATATGAAAAACTAAAAGACGCAGATAATCTTAAAGAAGAATATATAAAAAAACTGCGGCTGGCCGACAAAGCAAAAGACGAGTTTGTTAATATAGCTGCTCATGAACTAAGAACTCCAACACAAAGCATTTTGACATTTGCAAATTTATTAAAATATGATGTTAATAAAAATGAATCTATAGAAGCGATTTATAGGAACGCTAAAAGACTCAACGTTTTGATAAAAAATATTTTAGATGTTACTAAAATCGAAAGTAACAAACTTGTATTACATCAAGAAAATTTTAACTTAAACGATTTATTAACTACTGTCATAAAGGATTACACAAGACAGGTAAAAAAACCTACTAATAAAAGGCGTATAAAATTGCATTATACTCTACAGAGTGAAATCTTAGGACCGGATGCTCTTATTCATGCTGATAAGGAAAGAATTATTCAGGTTATTTCAAATTTGCTCGATAACGCAATAAAATTCATTGAAAAAGATGGGTTAATTAGGATAACTCTTAAGATATCAAAAGAAGATAGTTTACATGCGAACGGATACGCAGAAATAATCATTAAAGACACTGGAAGTGGGATTTCAGAAGAAATCCTTCCTCATCTTTTTAGTAAATTTTCTACTAGGTCGTTTCAAGGTACCGGATTGGGATTGTACATTTCAAAGAATATTATAGAGTCTCATAGTGGAAGTATGTGGGCTGAAAATAATAAAGATGGGAAAGGTGCAACTTTCTCTTTTAGAATTCCATTAATTAAGACCGATCTGATTCAAAATAGTTCTGGGGTGAGTATATAAAATGAAAATCAAAAAAAATAAAACAAAAATTCTTATCGTAGATGACGAGGATGATATTACCTTATCTTTTAAACGTATCCTAGAAATTCATGGATTTGAAGTGGATGCGTTTAATGATTCAAAGTTAGCTTTGTCAAAATTTAAAGTAAATTACTACGATATTGCACTTCTTGATATTAAGATGCCCTATATAGATGGTTTTGATTTGTACAAGAAAATAAAGGAAATGGACGATAACATCAAAATATGTTTCTTGACTGCTAGCGAGGCTTATTATCAAAAATTTCGGGAAAAGGACTATCATGAATTAAGTAGGGATTTATTTATCCAAAAACCGATTGAACTCGAAGAATTATTAAAAAGAATTGCCTGTTTGATAAAATAATCATGATGACAGAATTGGGCGTGTCATCAATCCAAAGGGCAATATTCAACCCTCA
>DASUZI010000270.1:0-14557 GCA_036376955.1 Nitrososphaeraceae archaeon | reverse complement strand
TTCAAGTCCCACTCTCAGCGTCCTACTCGTGGAGTCATAGTTTTGTTAATCTTCAAGGTTTATTGTATAAGTGAAACCAATTTTCTATATAATGAAATGAAAAGTATATAGTCAATAGTATTAATCTTAATATGATTTAATTATGAAATAGTGTACATGTCTTCCACTAAAAAAGATAATGTAAAAGAAAATACAAACCAATTTAAGGAAAACACAGATAGATATTTAGAACAACAGAGACAACAATATAAAGATACAGCATCTAATATCTCTCAAACTACAGAAAAAATTAACGAAAATGTAAATAAATTTCAAGAGAACAATAGAATAGTTTTTGAAAAGAACGTAGATACTTTCAGAAGATCTCAAGAACAAATTAACAGAACAATACAAGAAATATCAAACAACTCTATAGAGTTACAAAAGAATGTCTTTGATACATATCAATCCTCATATACACAATTTTGGGATAACATCAATAATAACTCATACTGGAAAAATTTCAATATACCACAAAGATATTCTGAAACGTCTGATACATTAAACAAAAACATACAAAATTATACAATTAATGCCACAAACTTCATAAATGAAATCGCTGTTAGTGGTATTGAGAATTTTAATAAATCAATAGAACTAACACAAAGATATTACAATGATATTGTGCAAAATAATTTCAATTATGCACAAAAAATAGAAAGATCATATAATAGACGATAGATAAATAAACAAATTTTTTCTTTTTTTGATTATTATATAATATTATTTTTTTTGATCTTTGATTATCAAAATCTAAATACATATGCTCTAATAATTTTCATATAATTCTATAATAATGTATCAAAAAATTAGATTGCAATTTCTAATTTATTATAATTTATATGCATCAATATTATAAAAATAATGACTAATATGTCAAGTCAGAACAAAGATAATACAAAACAAATCAAAAATACAAAAGAACAAACTAACAACAAAATTACAGATCAAGAACAAGAGCAACAAAAACAACAGATCGAAGATAAACAAAAATCTACCATTATAAACACTACTACAAACAACAAGACTGATAGCCATAATACCAATGAATATCAACATCCAAATAAAGCGATTCTTGATAACGGTATCGAGACCACAAACAAATATCAACTGCAAACAATAGACTCTATTCAATCATTCTCAGATAATAGTATAAGTTTACAACAGAATCTCTTTACTACTTTTCAGTCAGGATATTCAAAATTTATAACTAATATATTCAAGTCCTATTGGAATAATTTTCTATTTCCGACAACATATCTAAAATTATACAATAATACTAATCAGATTATAATCGACCATATGAGTAATACCTCGAGAATGTTAAATGACTTGTTAGTATCACATATAGAACTATTTAATATATCAATAGAACTAGCACAAAAATATTATAACAATGGAATCAAAAATTACTTTAACTTTGGTAAAAAAATAATAGAAATGATTTACTAAACATTAAAAGATTTTTTTATTTATACAATTTAATAAATTAAGATTATACAAGATCATATTCTAATTATCCAAAGATTTTATATTTAGTAATTCAAGTTGTTGTATTAATTTAAATATAACACATCCTATAAGTCAAATTTGTTTCATATCCTACTGAGAAAATACAAAAATGTAGATAATCCTTGTATCTTTCCTGAACTGCATTAAGAGGAGCTCAATTCGACGAGACATATAGATTAGACAAAGAGTCAAGTCCACACAATGATTTACTAGATTGTTTCCAAATGTTGACTACCTTTTTTAAGTTTAAATCATCTGGTGACTATTAATATTTGTTAAATAAAATACTTTCTTCAAGTTTAAATCCTTCAAATGACTAATTAATATTTATGATAAATTATAACGATAATCCAATATTAATTGATGTTAATTCTCGTAAAAGAAATGGTCAACAAAAAATATTTTGTGTACTTTGCTTTCCCAAAATACAGTTAGATTGCATTAACCCAGAAGAGAATAGATACAGATGTCCACGTTGCAAGAATACCTATCAATTAGGATACGAAATCCCTCAAGAAGACATACTGGAATCAAGTCATGAAGAAGGAGAGAACGAAGATGCAATTTTACTATGTGCAAAAGACAAAATCTCTGAAGAAGAAGACAATACTTCTAAATCAGATATTAAAATACCAAAGTACATGAAGAATTCAGAAACCACGACTGTCACCTATTTCAGAGAAGAATAAATAAAATATTTATTTACTGCGAATGAGTATATATTATTAAATTGGTTTGTAATAATTCTATCTACCATGACAGAAATTGTCCAGATTATAAAAATAATAAATTAAAAGGTGCTGCAGAATCAGTAAATCAACAACAACCCAAATACTTAATTTTCAACCATTCCGAAGTACAAATTCTAGCAAAGATTTTAGAAATATGTAGACTTTACATAAGAATTCTTCATTATTTCAACAACCACAAGACATTATAAATGACATATCAACATCAATCAATATTATAAATTCAAAACAAAATATTGATCCGAAACTGAAAGGAGCTAGTTCTAATAAAAATAAAATTTGTAATGAAACTAAAATACAATCATTGATCGATATCAAAAACCTTTTTAGGTTAATTTAACCTACTTTTATAATTATATTTACATAATCTTTAAAAGAATATGTGCTCTTAGTATATTCATTAATTTGAATAAAAGTAATCAAACACAACCACAATCCAAATCACAACAACAACAAACAAATGTAAATCAATATATTGATTTCTTCCCTGGATTCCAATTACAGAGAGAACAATATACTAAAGTAAAGACAAGTAAAGGCAAATCTTGGCCCAGAGCGGAATCCGTTCTTGAAAAACAATATCAAATTTTCATAACTGACGTCGTTAACCCGAAAAACAATTGCTTCTATTTACCTTTAGACGAAAATAACTATCCTATTTCTATGCCTGATAATGGACCAGCATGTAGACATGTTGTTCATACAATAATTCGACTCAGATCTTTGGATGGTTCTGAGAAACTGTATTCATTGGGTGAGCTCATTGGTTATGACGGTGCTTCCATACGTAGATCGATGGGATGCAATAAACCAGAAACATGGGAATCTGTCAAGTTCGGATATGAGAAAACGTACAATCAGAAAACTAGAAGATTTGACATATATTCTACTGGTCCAATAGGTAATGAGATCAAGTATTTATTGGAATTTAATTCTCAAAATTTTGACCGCCTTTTTGAAAAGACCTGGGATGGCAAGAACCCATACTTTAAGCCTAATAGGAGAAATTCTAACAAAAGAGTAACCCTAATAGTCAAAGACGAACAATCGGGAACCGCTGTAGAGATTTTCTGGCAATCAATTGAACGTAGTATAGAGCTCATGAAGACAAAATCATTTGATGAATTATTCACTGGATCATATTTACCATTAGCAGTTAGAGAAGAGAGAGCGAGATTCTCTGCAGGATTATTAGAGGAACAATCAAAGACTACTCCCACTCCTGATTCTAATCCTACTGATACTAACAACAATGTCAATAATAGTTCTGCTTATCGATAGATAAAGTTGTAAGTTGATAATGGGCATAAAAGGTGGAAAATGGTCATAATATGGGATTTGGTAATTTATGTAATTTGAAACCTGTTAGTCCTTCGGTAGCAGTAGCAGAGGAAGAAGGAGAAACAGATAAAATTTCAAATACTAAGACTATGAGGATTTCAGATGAAGGTATCAACATTTTATAGCTCATAGCAGAAAATTTTACAACATAGAAAGTTACGATAAGATATTAGAGAATTTACTACGGATTTTGAATATCATAAAACAAGATAAACGTTGGCATGATATTGAGTTCCGAAAATAAAGTTATGTAAGAATCTTATTCTATTTCATTTAAGTAGAAACAAACTCAATGTATTAATTTCTATAAGAAATATAAGAAATATGTATTTGAGAAATCTTATTACAAAATTGAAAACATTGAAGAATACTAATCTTCCAAAAATGTTCAAAACTAGTTTTAGAGCAAACTAGCAATAGTAAAGCCTATGATCTTTTCGATCACAGAAGTTTTATGGAATTTGTTGAAAATTATTACAGAAAAGACTGGCCCATACAAGAACTGGTTGCAATCAAACGAGCTATTGAACCTTATTAAAAACAAAATACACCGACTATTTTCATATTCATTGGAATAAATAGTTAAGAGTATATATTAATTATTAAAAGAGAATTTTTTACTTATATCTAATATTTTTTAGATTTGTTTCAAAATATATAATATTTTTCAGTATAATGTCAAATAATATCATTAATTAATGAGAAACTAACGTTTCTGATCTTGAAATCTTTTATGATAATTTTAAAAAAGATGTATTGATTATTAAAAATGAGAAAGATCAAACAAACACTATAATCAGATTTGAGGAAATATTTATAAATCAATTGAAGAATCTTATTTTAAAGACCGTAGTCATAGAAAATACTAATCAGCCTCATACTTATTATATTATGATAACTAAAAAAAGTAACAATCAAATAACTATTAGACTTGATCCATTAACTGATCCTAAAGATAAAACTTATGCTGTAAAAATATCATTAGCAAAAATTTCTAAACAATATAAAAAACTTGACCGAGCAATCTCAATAGGCAAAACAAATTTAGAACAATACCTGCAGCGATAATAAATTTATTTTTTTTAATCCTATCATATAGTAATAGTGACTGCGATAAATACAAAAATCTATTAAAATATATTATTAATAAATTTATGTTGATTATTAAAGATTATTGTTAGCACTAGGAACAATATTATGCTCCTAATATAAATAAGACAATATTAAAGATACTATAACATTATTTTGGTATATATTAGAATAAAAAAAGTAAAAAATATTAATTATGCTTATCTTGTTGAAAGTAAATGGAATAAAGAAAAAAGAACATCGCAACAAATTACTAGACAATATTTAGGTCCTCTAGCACAAATAAATATCAATAAAATTCCTGAAGAATATCGAAATGAATCAACTATTATAAAATTTTTAGATTCACATGACCTTAACTTTGAAAAATCAAGTGACTTAAATAAATCATTACAAGATATACTGTTTGAGAAACTTAAAAATTATGAACTAGATGAATTGATCAATATATACAGTGAATATACAAAATCTGTTTATTCATTATTAGATTTCTATGAGAAATTATTGATACCTATATTACATAAGATAGGCGATCAATGGGCAAAAGGAGAAATAGATGTTGCAACAGAGCATGTATGTAGTAATGCAGCGATTACTTTAATTGATGTAATTAATCAAAAAAACCTTAATAAAAAAATTTCTAAAAGTTCATCATCATCTCATAAATCAATTATATTATGTACTCCTGAAGGAGAACTTCATAGTCTAGCTTGCAAAATAATTGAATCTTTATTGCTTGAAAAAGGATATAATGTTTATAATATTACTTCATCTCTTCCAACCAATTCTATTGAATCTTATTACTTGGATAAAATCAATTCTAGCATAATCATCATATCTGTTACTTTGAAAGAAAATATCCATTCATCTATTAGATTTGTACAACAAATACGTCAGTCTTTGAATATACCAATTATTATTGGTGGTAATGCAATAAAATTTGCATCAAACTATCAAAAAGAATTATTAGAACAATACGATAAAGTTTATTTTGATCTTGAAGAACTCGATGATATTATTACTTATATAAAGACATTAATGAATACATGAGTTATCTAATAAAGAATTACATATAACTGAAATAGAAAGATTGACTATCTCGTTTTATATACAAATTGTAAATAGATTGAGTAAATTACTGTCTATCGAATTGATATGAATTTCTATATTAAGTTTAACCATTATTGTGTATCTGTGAAAGATAGCAGTTTTCTTAATCTCTTCTTTTAATTGTGAAATATTTTGATTGTCAATCTTTTGCTTTTTAAATAATATTGTTGGTATAATAGGCAATATATTGTGTTAATAATATAGTAGTTTTATAGTATAATGTCCTTTATTGTAATAATAATGATAAATTTTACAAATTTAAAAATGAAAAACAGGAGATTAAATTTAAATGGCATATGTTTCTGATGATCCAAATTCCACGGAAAAAAGATATAATGCCGTTTATAGGAAAGGCGATGTTACTGGTGAATCTGCGGATAATGTTACTAATGATATAAAAAAAGCAGCGAAGTTGGCTACCCTACTTGAAGGAATCTCTTTTCCAACAAATAAGGAAAGGATAAAAGATCATCTCAATAGATTATCTCCTTCTATGGGAAATAGAATTAATGATGTCTTGGAAGCTATTCAAAATAACTTGGATGATAATGTTGAATATAACAGTACCTATGAAATAGAAAAATCTGCAGGATTAGTTAAACAACAATAGGAAAAAGAAGATGAACATTGATATTTATAAAATTCATCTTGTTTAACAAATGAAACAATATTAAATCAATATCATCAAAATTCGAATATTATCAAATGGCTTAACTTGTGATGAAATTACAATTTATTGTAATAGAAAACAAATTACTTTTATTTCATATATGGTAAACAATAATATAATGTCTGATTCAGCTAATGAGAATCAATTAAATAAAGAATTTAAAAAAGTTAAGGAAGAAGAAGAAAAGAAAAAGAAATTATTGACAGAACTTAAACAACCAGAAAATCCTCTCCCAGTAGGAGAAGGTCATGAGACTGAAGTTATAGATAAAGAAGAATAGATGAAGTTAAATTATGAATAACCTAAAGAATAAACTTCCCTATATTTTATTATAGACAGTACCTTCAATTACCCTTAATTTACCTTTAACCTAAACGAAATTAAACTTTATAATAACAACTATAATCTCAAATTAAAATAGTAGAAAATATAATTTTATCAAAAGATCGAATAACTTGTAATTTTACTAATATAAAATATTAAGTAATAATCCTTGCCAAATTCACTAATTGAGTATTATTCAAATTAATATAAACCCGCGAATGTAGTTGCAAGGTTCGAGTCCCACTCCAGGCGCTCGACTTCAGTCATTATAGAGTTATGTAAAATTTGGTATTAGAAATAGAGTATAAGGTTAAAGAAATTTCAACAAATTGCCTTTTACTATTTATAGTTTAAATCTAAATAAAGATCACTTTAAAACTAAAAATATACAAGGAGGTGTAGATAATTTTAATAGTTTACTATAATAATAATTTTAGGGATTTTTATGATATTCAAAGAAAAGGAGGAGAAGTATCTTTTCATTCTCACTATAGCAATTATATTACTAAGTGGACCATTACAACTTAGTTCATCCATATACGCTTTTTATGATATCAACACTATTGAACAAACAACAACTTCTTATGAATTATATGAGAAGAATAATTCTATTATAAAAGATCTCAAAATAGCATTACTAACTGATGGATTATTTAGCGATACAGGTTGGGGTGCTTTTGCATATAATGCAGCACAGTCCTTAGAGATAAAATATGGTTATGATATTGAATTTAAAGAAAATGTAGCTATTCCCGATATCGAGGTTATATTAAGAGAATATGCTAATGCTGGGTTTGATTTGATTATAGCTCATGGTTTTGAATGGGGGACACCTGCTATAAAAGTAGCCAAAGACTATCCTAGTATCAATTTTGTAATTTTTACAGGACTTGTAAAAGCTACTAATGTCGCGTCTATTTTTCCAATGCAACAAGAAGCAACATATCTATTAGGAGCACTCGCAGCAATGATGTCTAAAACAAATGTTATTGGATTTGTAGGAGGAGAAAAATATCCTAATCTAATTAATATTTATGAAGGTTATAAACAAGGCGCTCATGATATAAATAATAACATAACAGTATTAGCAACATATTTAGATGATTGGGACAATCCATCTAAAGGAAAAGAAGCTGCTTTGTCTCAAATCATTGATGGTGCTGACTTTTTATTACAGGTAGCAGATACATCTGGTTTAGGAGTTATAGAAGCTGCTAAAGAAAAAAAAATATTTGTATTTGGTGCTATTTCTGATCAACATAAACTAGCTCCCGATACTGTTCTTACTTCCTTTGTATTAGATGTAGAAAAGACATTCGATCAAGTTATTAAAATGATTCAACGGGGTAATTTTAGTGGACAAGTATTCAAACCTGGATTAGAGTCTTACAAAGAGGCACTTGGTGAAGGAATAATCTATATAGCACCATTTCATGACTTAGAGAATAGTATACCAGACAATGTAAAAATAAAATTCAATCAGCTTAAAGAAGATATAATTAATGGAAAGATCGTTGTACCAGAAAGATACGATCATATTGTAGATATTGTAGATGGATCTAATAAGAATTAAATTTATAAAAAAGCATTTTTTATATTTCTTTATAGTATTCTTAATAGGTAGATGGAAAAGAAGAAGAAATGATATATGATAGAGATTTCTTCTTTAAAAAGAGAAAAGAAATAGGACTTATCTCTGTGGTTGTAATAATAATCTCTTCATTTAGTTTATTTTTTTATCAACAGAATATAACAGAACAAAATGTTAAAAATAGTATATTTGCTCAATATAAAGATCGTCAAATAGAATCTACTAAAGCAATATCAGAACATATTAGCTCAGATCTTAAATTACTTAAATCGATACTTCAAGGAATTGCAGATTCCAGTCTTTTACAGCAAGGTCTTCTTTACGGAGATAGGATTGATAAGATGATGCGAGAAAAATTTTTTGAAGTTAATAATGTGACAAAAGTAGATACAATTTTCATTGCAGATAAAGATGATATTGTTAGTTATGAAATCGTTTCAGAAGGTACAAGACGTTTTATAAATATAGATCTTTCATTTAGAGAATATATACAAGAATCAAAAAATACTCTAAGATCAAATTTTTCAGATGGATTTAAGGGAATTGATACTATAGAAAGAATTGCATTAGCTGTTCCAATAGTAAATAGTAGTAGTGGAGAATTTATGGGAATAATTGGTGTAAAAATACCTACCGAATCTTTTTTTTCACTTTATGGAAATATACAAGATATTACTTCTCAATTCTTAGTTGTCATGGATAAAAAAGGAACTTTACTTGCTGGTGGTGCAGATAAAAGTTTGGTTGGGAAGAATTTTTTTGGTGAATTTGTGCAAAACTTTACTAATCATAATCCCATTTTGATGAATCTTACACAAAATCTATTACAAGGTATTCCAGGATATGCAATTTATGATTATGGAAGGGGTGAACGATTGACTACTAATGCTCCTGTCTTTATTCAAGGTAAGGCTTTATATTTTATTCAGATAGTTACTCCTACTACTACGATTTATTCAGAAATTAATAATGTGTTGTTTGAAGAGAAGTTAGCAATGTTCTCATTAATTGGTGGTATCATTGTTGCAATAACGGCTCTTATAATAGTCCTAATAAAATGGAATAGCATCCTTAATAATGAAGTAAAGAAAAGAACAAAAGAACTACAAGAATCAAATAGAGAAATTGCATTAGCAAATGAAGAACTAAAGGTTCATGATAAAATGCAAAAAGAGTTTATCAATGTAGCAGCTCATGAACTTAGAACTCCTATTATGCCTATTATAGGTCTTAGTGAATTACTTTATAATAAAGTTTTAAATAAAAAAGAAAATAATTTAAAACAAGAAACACTTAAAGAATATCTTCAAACCATAGTAAGAAATGCTTATAGATTACAAAAACTTGTTGAGGATATACTAGATGTTACGAAGATTGAAAGTCGAATCTTTAAATTAAATACAGGATTATTTGAATTAAATGAAGTTATATCAAATGTTGTCACAGACTATGAGAATATTATAAAGAATAAAAATAATAAAGTCCAGATACTATACCAACCTAATAGAAATAAAATATTTGTTAATGCAGATAAAACAAGATTAACACAAGCCATCTCAAATATACTCGATAATTCTCTTAAATTTACTCAAGAAGGTTTTATAATAATTACAACTAGAATAACAAACAAAGAAAAAGAAGATAAGAATCATAAAGTAATTGTGATAATAAAAGATAGTGGTATAGGTATTGATAATGAGATTTTACCAAGACTATTTACAAAATTTGTTACAAAATCAAACCAAGGCACTGGTCTTGGTCTCTTCATAGTTAAGAAGATTATAGAAGCTCATGGTGGTAAAATTTGGGCAGAAAATAATTCTAACGGTATAGGATCTACTTTTTATTTTACTCTTCCTATAGTCAAAACTAGTGAAATAGTAATAGATAGAGGATAATTTCTATAACAATGACTAAAAGAATTTTATTAATAGATGATGAACTCGATATTACTTTCACGATAAAGGATATTTTAGAAGATAATGGATTTCAAGTAGATTCATTTAATGACCCTATTTTAGCATTGAATTATTACAAAGTCAGTTTTTATGATTTAGTAATTCTTGATATCAAGATGCCAAAAATGGATGGATTTGAATTATATACTAAAATAAGAGAAAAAGATCCCAAAGTAAAAATTTGTTTTTTTACTGCAACTGCAATGTTCACTGAAGAAATTAAAAAAGCACTATTGGAATTGGGTAAAACAATCAATGAAGACTACTTTATTCAAAAACCAGTCAGAATTGAAGTTCTAATTAAGAAGATAACTTTGATAATGAACAAAAATAAAGAATAAAATATTTGAGCAAATCATCCGCAACTTTAGCTGTATTATTGCTATATAAGATATGGTAGAACAATCCGATACAAATTTTACTAATATTCACATTATTCCACATTGAAATGTTTTTATATAAACCATTTCTGTAACTTATTATCATTGTTAGAATATTAAAAATAGTATAATCTCCTGAACAGAAATAAAAGGTTAAAATCTCATCTTGTCTAATGTATCGATTAATTAATATAAATCGATTAATATCGTATTAAATAGTAGTCTTTATCAAATTCTTAGAGGTTTATTATTAACAATACAACCTAGAAATAATGCATCTACAAATCATCCTATTCTACGTAGTGTTCATGTATCAACTGATCATAAAGTCTAATTGATTTGATATTTACAAATTCCAGCATACCATATCTTGAAAGTTCTCTCCCAAATCCACTTTTTTTAATACCGCCAAATGGAACCCTAGGATCTGAAACTACTACATTATTGACAGATACTATACCTGATTTTATGTTACTAGACAATAATTCTGCATTTTCAAGGTCTTGTGTCCAAATACTAGCTCCAAGACCAAATTGAGAATCATTTGCAAGTTTTATAGCTTCCTTTTCATTATCAACTATAAGGATAGGAGCGATTGGACCAAATACTTCCTCATTTACTACTCTCATATTTGGAACTATATTACCAAGAATTGTAGGTTTGTAAAAATAACCTTTACTTTCAACTATTTGTTCTCCCCCTATAAGCACTTTTGCACCTTCTTTAATTGAGTCTTTAACTTGTGAATCTATAGTCTTTAATGCTTTTGCATTTACAAGTGGTCCTATATCGGTATCCTCAGATAGAGGATCACCAACTTTGAGGTTCTCTGTTTTTTGAATAAACTTTTCAATAAACTGGTTTGCAATATTTTTTACTATAATGAATCTTTTTGATGCAATACAACTTTGACCACAATTTATAAAACGTCCTTTTACTGCTCCTGTTGATGCTTTCTCTATGTCTGCATCTTCACAAACTATGAATGGATCACTTCCACCCAATTCAAGAACAGTCTTTTTTAGTTGAGAAGTTGCTCTTTGTGCAACTTTGGCGCCTACTGGAACGCTTCCAGTAAATGTAACAGCATTAACATCTGGTGAATCTATAAGTATTTCTGCAATACTAGAATCTCCTATTATTGTCTTAAAGATTCCCTCAGGTAATCCAGCTTTTACAAAAGTATTTTCAATTTCTATTCCACATTGCATTGTGGCACTAGCTGGTTTTAATACAATTGTATTTCCAACTATTAAAGATGGAGCTGCAAATCTTAATGCCTGCCAATAAGGGAAATTCCATGGCATTATGCTTCCTATAACACCCAATGCTTCAAATTTTATAATACTCTTTCTTGCATCAGTATTAAAGGATTCATCATGAATAAAGTTATTTCCATTATCTGCAAAATATTCAATAGCCCATACACATTTATCAACCTCAGCCCTAGCTTCTTTTATTGCTTTACCCATTTCATTTGTAGCTGTTCTAGCAAGATTTTCTTTATTCTTTCTTAATTCTTTAGCAACATCATAAAGAGAGTCAATTCTTTTGTCTACATCTCTCTCCCATTCTTTATAAGCGTCTTTAGCTTTCTTTACAATGGCATTCACCTCTTCTTTTGTCATTACAGTATATTTGTTGAGAATTTCTTCAGTTGCAGGATTTATGGTTGTTAATTCAGAAGAGTCTGTCAAGAATTTATTACACCCCTGCCAAGAATTTGATCATCTTTTAACGTCCTCCATTCTTTTGTGGCTTCATCTTTCATAAGCAACCTCCCATAAGTGAATATCTTTGATAAACTCCAAACGATTGAACTTTTACCAACACTTGAGAACCTTTGTGGTTTGGAGTTTTGTTTTCTTGTATTTGAAGAAAGTTGATTAATTTCAATAATTTTTGCAGATTTCATATCCTAATTTTACCTACTGATAAAATTATTTTTAATTTCAATCTAATATTAAATGAATACAAAATATATTAAGATTATCTTTATCGTTATATGGATTTTAGACAAAATTATACTGTTATTATTAATAAAAATATAGTGTATTTAGTTATATCTATAATATTATGTAGAACTAATAAAATTAATAATATTAAAGAGGTGACAACAATATTATAGTTTTGTCACTATTCTTTAGACATTTTATTAATTACTTGTTTTGCTTGTAGTTGTCCGTCTTTTATTGAATTCTTTATAACATCTACTGAAAAATCAGCATTTTCATAAAGATGAGGTTCTTTTTCTTCTCTAGTTATATAATACGTTTCCTTAATTTCTGCACTATGGTTTTCTGATATTCTTTTATATCTTTTACGAATTCTTTCAAATTTCTCTATTTCTTCTTTGTTTCGTGAATCAAAATTATTTTCAAGCATATTATAAAGATCATCCATTAGTTTTAAATAAACTGTAAAAGCTTTTGACATTTTTATATTATGCATTGTCTTATCACTAAACAAAATGTCACGTGTTCTGTGTTCTACTTCAAACAAATTCGCTGGTAACTTGTCAATATTTTTTGGATAATTTTCAACTAGAAAAATCCGTTTATTCTTTACGGGTGAATAGTCAATGACTTCTCTTAGTGGGGTATTACTAAGCAAACTACCATCCCATGCATACACGCCTTCTTCTACTTCTACCCATTGAAAATAGTATTTAGGATAAGCAGTTGCAGCAAGTATATGTTTTGGAGTTATTTGTTGAGTAGAACTATCAAATACTAGTGGTTCCGCTGTCAAGACATTAACTGCAGTTATTATTAATCGACTATTAGGATTACCCTTGGGTTGTAGTTTGCTAAAATCAATGTATTTTTCTAATGTTTTTATTAGTGGAGAATGATCGTATAAATATGTCCATTTATTAGGAGTAAAATATTCTGGATCGGTGAAAGCATACTGAGGACTCCAGCGTGGGATAAAGACCTTATTATTTCCAAAAAATGCTGATTTATAGAATGATGACAGAGATTTAATCTGTGAACTAGGAATATTTTTTGCATGATCTTCTATCGAAGTTAGTGGATTGGTTATTCCGTATAATAACCACTTCGTAAAGGAGGATGAGTTGGAGTTTACATCACCCTCTGCTAGTTCTAACCAGAATTGTTCTAATGCCTTTTCAGGATTATCTTTCAGTTTACTTCCGGATATTATTGAAGCATTTACTGCACCAATTGATGTACCAGCAACTATATCTATTTTTAGATTATTTTCTACAAATGTTTTAAAAACACCACATGCAAAAGCACCTAAAGAACCCCCACCCTGAAGTATTAGAACATTTTCAATCTCATCTAACGGCATACAACAAATAATAATCGCAATAATAATTTATATCTAATTGGGCTCTTAATTTAAGGAGCAGAAACTATAGCTAACAATCTAAATATATAATGCAAATATACATTTAGGCAATATATGTATGTTAAATGGACAAGTTTTACAAAAATGAAAAGTCGATTAATGTAATTTATTAGAATACAAATGCATACTAATTTTCTACTTTTTTACATCCATCAAACTTTAATTTAGTTTTTTCATACTCAATGTTTAATTTTAGCAAGTCTGCACCTTGTATTCCAATAGTAAAACATTCGTAAAGTCAGACATAATGTATAAACCTAATTATTGCTTCGAGATTCAAGTCCCACTCTCAGCGTCCTACTCGTGGAGTCATAGTTTTGTTAATCTTCAAGGTTTATTGTATAAGTGAAACCAATTTTCTATATAATGAAATGAAAAGTATATAGTCAATAGTATTAATCTTAATATGATTTAAT
>DASUZI010000269.1:0-10719 GCA_036376955.1 Nitrososphaeraceae archaeon | reverse complement strand
TTTTATTAATATTTCATTTCTGTGTTGGAAGAGTTTCTTCAGCAATTTCTCCTTTTTTCATATTATCTTTAAAATACACAATAGTCATATGATTAATTGATTATTATTGTGATTTGTTTACTAAAACTTTTGTTAACCAGTTAGAAAGGGATTAATGTAAACATTACCAATGAACTTCAATAAATAAATTGTTGAGGTACAGTTGCTAAGATAGTATTACTAACTTTGAGTAGTTAATATTTATTGAGCCTTTTTTTTAGGTCGATTATTATTAGTAAATCCACTTCTAAAATATTATAACACTAAATATTAATTAATTTTCTCTAGTAATTACACTTTCATTTTTTATAAATCAGATTATTAAATTAATGAATTTATTTGTACCCTTGGACTCACTATTCAATTTCAATATTACTGTTCACATACATATTTAGCAAGCAACATTCTACATAGAGAATAATTTAGAGATAAGTTAAGTAAATTAATATAAATAAAAAAAACTTTTATTCTGTTATAATTAAGTCAAATGTAATGAGAAATAAAGATATTTATTTTTTACTTATATTGTTACTTTATTATTAGTTATTTTTTCAATAAACAATGAGATTTTGGCTCAAATAGACTATAATAATGATACTTCGACCGATATTCCTTTTCCAAATTCAACTCAAGATTCTGAGGAAGATAGTACAGTTGAATACTATAATGATGGCAATATGGATAACCAAGAGTTCAATGATTCGATGACTAAAATGGATGACTTTTTCAGCGGAAACATCGACAACTTTCCACAACAACAATTCAATGAGGATAATAACATTCTCTCAAATTTTGGAAAAAGTCTATCAAATAGTATATTTAATGATACTTCCATTTTTGGGGTGTTAGGTTATAGCTTAATTGACAATGTGAAAGTGATAGGAGCTAGAGTAATTGATAATGATTCTATTAATGTCACTTTAGGATACAATAATAAAAATAATTCTTTTACTTCTCCTTCAGTAACAGTTGTAGCCCATAAACTTGATATTAATATAGGTGATCTATTCTCTTTTCTTCCTTCTGCTTTAGCAGGTGGCGAAGATATAATGATAATTCCTTCTAACAACCCTTTTCAATTTGATAATAATATGCCTATTTTTAATATGATTAGTAATTTTAAGATAGGCAGTAATGTAGCAGAATCTGGATGGTCTTCTCCTCACGATGTAATTATAAACGTTAGAAATGGTGGATTCGCACAAAATGAATCGGACACATCAATAATATTGATAGAACTTATTCCTAAAGAATAAAAGTGTATTTTTATTAAAAGTACTGATAGATCTGATGGTGAAAGAAAATTGGAGAGCAATTTCAATATCGTATAAAAATTAAGAATCTATTTGAGAGATACTACTTGGTACATATAGCTTTATTATTGGAACATATTTAAATTTAGTTTGTGATTATAATTAAAATTTAATAAAAATTGAATAAATTATTAGTAGATTAGATGTGTTATATATTATTAATTCTATTACAGTGTTGTTATGAGCATGTCTGGTATATCAATACCTATACTTTAAAATATATAAAATACGTCAAATGAATAAAGACTTTTAGATAAAGTTGTAATAATTGCATTAAGATGAATGTAGGACACTATATTCAATCATCTGATATAGACGAATGTTAAATAAATGATTTCAAGATTGTCTCAAAAGAGAATATGTAAAAATAGAAAATATTATATTTATACAACCTATGAAGTAAAGCAGTTTATTGAAACAGACAAGAATAGGAATAATTTTTATGGTATTAGGTGCTCTTATATTAGTTGTTCCATTAATGGTAACTATAACCGAGAGTTCTCTTCGAATGTTTATTCCAATGGTTGGTTTATTACTTTTACTTTTTGGGTTCCCCATAATATTAAGTAGTATGAAAGATAAAAATATAGAAACTTAGATAAATACAAACAAAATTATATAAATCACAATTTTTTTTTCATTTATATGAAATATATGCTAAATTAATGATATTACTTAAATTTAAATATTAATTTTAAAATTTCCTTTATAGATGATGGTCTATAACATAGAATGTTAATAAATCATTCAACATCATCGTAATAGTCATGGCTGCGAAGATCTGTTAATTGTTGATGTATTGTCTCTCAGGGATTATTAGAATTGATTGCTGAAGGTTAAGCAATACCAAGCAGTATTTCTAAATGATTCATGTAGAAAAATTAAGAACTCGTTGTATTTTTAATATTTCGGGATAATTAATCCAACAGCTCATAGGATGATAATTCATGTTCTATAGCATTATCAAGCGGATCTGTTTAAGTTCTGATTCGAGAATTATTTATGGAAATTGAGAGCTCCAAAAATAGTTGGTTTTTTGAAATATATTGAATTACTTTTATTATTTTTACTAAAAACGGTATAAAGGAATCGATTTGTTGGTTTTATTTTGGTAGAGATAACATTTTTTAGTGCATAAGAATGCTTATTGTTGCAATGACGATTTGCATTCCATCTTCTTGTAAAACGTTGTCTACATTTAGAGCATATCTAGGTAGATGTTTCAATACTAGACATTGACTATAAAAAAATTAGTTTCATATCTTTGCCAAAGAGTAACTCAGAGTTACTCTTTTTAACCTATAAAGAAAAATTGTATTAAAAAAATTAATTTCAAATTTACGGAAAGTAAATCTCTATTCAATGCAAGTTAAAGGAGCTTCAAACATCCAGGCTTTTAATATAAACCTCTTGTCTCCTATAAAGAATAATTATTCATTAAATTGCATAGAGACCCATATTAATCTCTAATTGTCAGGGTGTCTTTCTCCTTTGACATTACAATTGTATAGATTATAGAATCAAATTTACACGTAAATATGTTTGATCCATTATCGATCCATACCTTGACCATTTTATAATAAGATCAGGAAACTATTTTTATCCTGTCTAGTGTTCTTGTTATCGAATTGACAGCAAAAGTGGCATTCCAAGGTATTTCCAAATCGTCCTCCTGATACAATGTCTCCTCTACTATATTATCAGAAGGTCAAAACACTATCTTTTGGCCATCAAGTGTTATTGCTACCAAGTCAACAAAATAATACTGACCAGTCTGGAGTAGTCCCCTCCATATAGTAGGGTTCTATTACATAGTATTTAGCTTTTATTATTAACAATTTATTTTTAAATTGGATATAAAAATAGAATTACTATAAAAATTAATATTGTATATTTTAAGAAATAAAAAAATTAGATTAATTAGTTGTTTTTGAAAGTAGTTTGTAACAATTCTGCCATTTCATTATGAATTTTAAGTAAGTTTAATCCTTTTCCTGTAGTCTTGAATGTTTTAGTTCCATCAAGATACTCTATTAGGTTGTTTTCTATCAAAATAGAAAGGTATTCGTTTAATTGGTTATAGCTTAGAAAGGCAAAGTACATAATTTTTGTCTTGGTTGTTCCTCCATTTGCAGCGTCAAGTATCATTGCAACTATTTCTGTCCGGCTTCTATTTCCCATGTTATTAGAAATATGATTTACTATTTTAATATTAATACTACAAGAAAAGTAATTTAACTACAGTAAAACATTCTTCATATTCTTTACAAATTAAAATTAGAATGGTTGTATACCTACATTGTATTAGCTTTTATTTGTAGAACTTATTTTTTAAATATTTTAAAAATAATATATAATATATTATACCTTCTAACAAATCGAAAATTACATCAATACTGCCAAAACGTAACAATGGATTAGACTCTCCAAACGTATTTGTACTGGTTACTGACAACAAATTTGACTTTTAGAAATAACAGAAAAAGCTGATAAAAAATATAGAATATTAGATATGACATTAAAACATATAATAGTAAAAATGATTTTCACATACATCAATGATCAAACATAGTGAACCAGATAAAAGTGTGGCCCACTCGGGTTGCAAGGAATTTTTGCCTCTATTTACTATACAATATTAACAAACGAGATAAAAATATTTAAAAAATATCGCCATGGAGATCATTTTATACCTTATATATTATTGGTTCCACTCAATAAATGCTCAATTTCATTGAACATTCCAGTTCCAGAAAGTGGGATCACCTAAATTTTTATAATTTAAAAATAAAACACAAGCATTCTAGTTATTCTATCATTTTAAAAAATGCTAATTTTAAATAACAAATATCTTCAGAGTAATTTTAATTCCAAATTTGCAAAGATAATTAAAATATTCTCAGGTTTGTCATAAATTGTAAGGAGTTTTAATAATATTCTTAAATGATAATGTACAACGAACTATAGCAGATTGTCCATATCTTATTAATTATACAAAATATTATTAGTTATAAACTATCACAATAACTAACAGAAGAGAACCATGAATTTTAAATAAATGGTAATTTATCTTTTTAATTAAAAGATGTCTTTTCTTAAATATTTGCTATTCTTTTTTGGTTTTACATTATTTTTATATCTAAATAATTCTAACTTAACTTATTCGCACATACCAACCAATAATCAGATCGCTATACAAGAAATTATAGACCAACATAACAATATTAAAGTTCAATTTGCTTATGATCAAGATAAGATAAAAATAAATACTTTAACAGATCTTAAATTCAGCGTTTTAAATTTAAAAACAGAAGAACACATTAAAAATTTCTTAGCAAGAGTAGTTGTTACAGAAGGATCAGAATTATTCGGGTTTGATAATATAACAGTGAATAATGGTGATTTTTCTGTGAACCATTCTTTTGCTAACTATGGAAGCCATCAAGTTATTTTAAGAGTAGATACAAATTCTTCTATTATTCCAGCTTCATTTAATGTAATGATACCATCTAATCAATTAACGCCATCTTCTCCATTTCTTGTAAATTCAGATAAATCAAATTTAGATAAGGATAATACAAATACAAAAAGTTTTACAACTTATTTAACTATCGGAATAGGAGTTGCTGTAAGTATTGGAATGACAATAATATTATTATCAATTTTAAAGAAAAAAAAATAATTCTTGTCCTTTATATAAAATAGACTTTAGTATAACTTATTCTTTTTTATAGATCTTATGCTGTTTTTCTGCTTCTAATAATAATAAGATCATAATAAAATATGTATATGTTATTAAATCCATTATTATGTTTACAATAGTACTTTTAGATTAGACATTTAAAATTAAACCAGCAATAAATAGAATATTAAATATAATACAAAAATAGAATGTTGTCGCTGTAATTGTTCAGTATAAATTATTCATAAAAGGTACTAAATAAATTAGTTATTATTGAATTATATATTGTGTTAATGCTATTCCATATTTGTATATTATCTTAAATTGTCCAACTCTAAAATTGTAGCAAGTACCATTTTTGTTATTGAAGTTAGATATTTTATATCCAAGGTATCTAGAGTATCCGAAGATTTATGATAATGGGGATTCTTTGTTACTCCTCCATCATGTATTCCTATGACTGTATGACCAAATGCTTCGAAAGGAATAAAATCACTATTTTCAAGTTTGGACAATATAGCTTCTAGATTAGTATAATTAGACGCTATTTGATTTATGAACAAGGCTATTGTTTTTGAATGTTCATCATTTTGTACATATTTATTATCAATATCATATTCTAATATGACTTTATTTGTTTCATTAGAAGGAGTATAGCCAAGCATATCAAAGTTAATGTAGAGATCTATAGTTTTGGTTCTATTGTTCCTATCTATATATTTCACATAACTACTAGATCCCCATAGCCCTTGTTCTTCTCCTGAAAATAATACAAATTCGAGATTATATTTTAATTTTAATGGGGAAAGAATACGTACAAGTTCTAAAAGAGCTGATACTCCACTGGCATTATCATCAGCTCCTGGAGCTCGAGTATTAGTATCATTGAGAATTTCTGCTCTGCTATCGTAATGTGCTCCAATTATGATAGTTTTATTATTTTGAGGAGGGGTGACTAATTCTTTTTTACTACTACAAATTATATTTTTTAAATTAAAAGTTTGATTTTGATCAATTTGAGTATAATTGTAAAAAAATACTTTACCATCGCACAAGTTTTGAAGTTCACTTTTAAGCCAATATGCAACATTTTCAATATAACTTGATTTAGTATTTCTGGTATGAAAAGATGATAAAATATCTATCCATTCTTTGAGTTTAGTCGAATTAACTTGATCTAATATTAAATCTGTTTGTATTTTATGATCCTCTATTTTTTGTAGATATGCTTGATTATTATCAAGACATATTATTATAGAAACGTTACATGCTAAGGTGAAATTATTATGATTATTTTTTTCTTTATCTATAGTGGTAGAATTTACAATAATTATATTAGATGATATAGCAACATATAAAGCAATTATTATTGACATCAATAAGCATAACAATTGGTATATTTGAAATGACAATTATGACTTATATTTATAATACTTTATAACTGCATTATAAAATCTTTTAATTTAAGATAAATGGATCTAGCTACGAATGTCCTATCCTAACATATAATCTTAACTTAACAGGTCCCTATTTCAAGATTAGTGGTAAACTATATTGATTACAAACTTAAAACAATAACGTATTTAGAATTCTTTGTCTATACTATTTCATAAGTTAAAACGTAATGTGCATTATTTGAAGAGAAACTCACTGTTTTTGGTCCTTTAAGAACTTCATTTTCCTCAACAATGTGGCTACTAAAATATTTGGTGTTACTTAGTTTACCTATCAAATCTTCATCATAAAAACTTACTATAGCCTCAACATTGAATTGAATAGTTGCATTGATGTTCCAATCACTTCCATTTCTCATAGATTCTGGTCCAAATCCTTGAAAGTTACCGTTATCTACAGTAAGAAAAGTCTCATCTATTTTTGTATTATCACTGATTTTATTACAATGAAGATTTAATAACTTTAAAGTTCTCATATAACTTGGACAAGTTAAAATTATAAAAGGTTTTTTATCAATTTTTTTGTTATATTAAACATGAAATACATGTAATGCAATCAAGCAATGAATAATAAAATTTTTCGGCGCCGAAAATTCTTAAATAATAAAAATATATTTAACACAATATAGAGTAATAGGAGGTGTAACCTATAACGAATCGAAATTTTTGTTTTTGAAATCCTGTTTATATGAGTAAACGTAAGTTCTGTTGTCTATTCTTCTAACAATAACTACATTCCAATCCCATAAATAGTAATGCTCTCTTAAAGTTATTCCAATAATCATTCCTAGATGCAGATTTTAAATTTTGTTAACTTGAACATATATTATTATTTTTAGAATAAAAAAGATTCTTCACATATAAAATAACGTTACCTTTCCAAGAGGATACATAAATTTACAATTAGAAAATAAGACTTTAACTTACTTTCTAAGAATGATAGAGATTCGGAAATAAGACGTTAGTGTATTGGAACAAGAATAAATATTTGATTTTTTTATATATTGAGTTAGTTTAGAATAAAATTCTTTTTATTTTTCCGAAATCAACTAGAGAATATTTGTCTATTATAGAGCAAAATTATTTTATAATATAGAGGATATATAATAATGAAGGAAAGTATTATGAAAAAAATAATAGTTAGTTCAATTCCGTCTTCATATGTTTTGATAACGACTTTAGTATACGCACTACTAGGAGCTATATTTTTTGAATTCGATAATGTTAGTGGAGAGGAGTACAACATAGATGTTATTGATGGTGATGGTGCTGATACTAAATCTTCACAATTAATCGATACACCTTGTAAATCTCCTTGTCCATCTACTGAAGAAATGTGCATCCAAATGTGTGCATAAAAACTAAAAAAAATAAAATATTTTTTCAAAATTCTTTATTTCTATCTAATAATATTTTTTATTGTTCACCTTACTATTGATGTTATGATTCAATAATAGTAAACAGTATTTCATTAAAATAAGAGTTATATTATTTAGATATTTATAATTCTGCTAGATGTGAAATATGGTATATTAGAAAAATACTTAATAACAGAAATTAATAAAATGCAATACTTTTGTATTACAATATTAAATTGAAAGTTTTTTGAAGTAACTAAAAATTATATATAACTCTTAATGTGATTTTTGAAATATCAAAGTATGTTAATTCATTAGAAATTTGCAGAAGTGGGAAACACCAATAGCTGTGAAACAATAGGAGATAAAATCAAATTTAAACTAAATTTTATTATGAAACTATAATAATATCTTTTTAACTACATAATTGATATGATTACTTGTATGAGATGTGGAATAGAGAGTAAAAATACCTATAAACTTTCTCTTGCAATTTTCAATCAAGAATCTGAAAAGCAAGTAAGTGATACTAAAGTTTTTTGCAAAAAATGTTCTGACCTTTTATATACTCTATTCTGTGAAAAATTTTATCAATAAAAAAAATTGTTTTTATATAATGCAATGGAATAGTATATGCAATGGAAAAAAATAACTCACGTTCTGATGATTATACAAGGCAAGGAAGAAATGGATCTATTAAAGATAAAATATTTGGAAAAATGTCAGAATTTATGGGAGAAACAGGAACTCAGGAAAAAGGATCATCGTTTGCTATTAAAACAATAATTTTTGGCCTATTTGCTTTGATTGGATTTATAATCCTTGTATATTCGATATTTGTAGCAGTTGTAGGAGAATCATTAGCATCAATAGCAGATACTGTATTTGTTGCTGCAATTATTGGGTCTTTTACTTTGGTCGGAATAATTATTAGTCAATTACTCCTAAAGAAGTAAAACTTTATTCAAATAATTTTTAATTTCATTATATTTTCATCGTCATATGGTGATGGTGATGGAAGTCTAACATTTTACTTAATTTATGAAATTTGATATATTTTTAGTTAGATTAGTCTTGTAATTGATATTATGACTTTTAGGTCCACTGAGTCTCTCTAACAATAATAAAGTGAAAATAGAAAAACAAGAACCTTATCAAAATCATTGCACCAAGTGATTTATCATTTTACCAATTCAATATCTAATAAAAAATAGCAATTAGAAATCATAATAAATATTAACTAATCTATTTCACTAATTTAATTTAGCAATATTATATTAGCAAGTATACATAATGCAGTTGAAGATATAACAAATCTCCTGCCAATTGGTTATATTGAATCTACTTGGCACGGAAGCACAAGTAACCAGTTATACATATTGTTTCGATAAATCGTTATAGAGGTATATCTTAACCTAAGTCATTTTTTTAATTTTTTATCCTGCTAATCTCAAATTCTTATTTTTAAATTCCTTCTCTTAATGATTTTACTGTAATGGTTGATACAATCTTCTTTAGTCTTTGTTTGTATCTTCGAGCATGATTATAAATTATAACTGGATATTTAGGATGAATTTCATTTATTTTATCATAGCATTCTATTTCTCCTTTACATTCTACTTCGTATGGAGTATTATTCCACCATGCATCTTCGTCATTTTGATGCATAAATAACATTAGTACTGGTGGTCTTAAAGTATATTAGTCATTAAACATGTATAATACTAGTATTTTTTGTTGAGTATTTAGAACTATATAATAGGATATTGTTGTTGAATATTAAGATCAACTTCTAAACCTAATATGAGACTTTCAGAAATTTATAAAAAGTCATCATAAAAGAAATTTTTCAGCAAATTATCCTTTATTCAAACATACTACTGATAGTATATAAAATAATGAGATGTAAAGGGGGTGATCAAATTATTTATAATGTGATAGAAGGACATTAGGTTAAATTGAAATGAAAAAATATAGATAAAAGTAGTAAATGATTTAAAAACTATAAACGTGATTAGTCGATTTGATATCCTTTGGAGATGTGAGGATAAATTATTATAAAATAAAAAAATTTATAGTGAAAGTAATAGAAAAATATTTAATATTTTATCAATCACCATTACAATCACAACAAGACTGCGATTTGGTTTTTATTGTTTTATATGCTTCAATGATTACTATTGTTAACGCTCCCACTAACAAGGCTAGTGGAATTGATAGAACAATAGAATGATTATAAAATATTATTCCAATGGTTTCTGCAGTTAGTATACAAGCACTTTCTGCTGTAATCAATATAATTAAGCTTGTTTTGAGTATATATTTTAATTCTGACCGATTCCTTAAATCTGAAATTTTCCTAAAACCATTTATAAAACTTTTAAATGTTAGTAACATATTTGGTAGAAATCCTTTACTAAATGGTTGTTTCAAAATAAAACAACAACTCTCGATTTTTATGTTATTACTATATGAAGAAAAAGAATATCTTCCAAGAATAGTCATAAAAGTAGTAAATCCAGCAAGAACATATCCTATAATATATGCTAATGTGATTCCTATTAAATTAAAACCAAATGTATACAAGCCAATATTCTCACCTATTTCTGCAGCCATTATACAAAGGATTTCTATTCCAAGTGCAGCAGAATACATACTTTTAGTAGTGGTAAAAAATAATTTAGTTTTCGATTGGAGTGTTAGATTTGAAGACAAAGATATCTTTTTAAGTTTAAACTTATGAATTGTATTACAACAGCAAATTTCCTTAATACAATTTCGGCATCTTATATCGTTATTCAAAAGTTCATTATCATTACAATCTCCGAGTGAGCATTTACACTCGAAACATACAATACCTTTTGCCATTTCTT
>DASUZI010000268.1:0-2754 GCA_036376955.1 Nitrososphaeraceae archaeon | reverse complement strand
CTTCTCCAAGTTCCACATTTACTGCAAATTCGTCTGTATCAAATTCCACGGCATCAAGCTCCTCTTCATCCAGTTCATCTCCTCTTAATTCATTGCTTCCACCAAGCTCCTCTTCATCCAGTTCATCTCCTCTTAATTCATTGCTTCCACCAAGCTCCTCTTCATCCAGTTCATCTCCTTCCAATGCATCAACACTGCCCAATACTTCAAATGTAGTTAATAGTGAGATAGTGTCTCTTTTAAAAAATCAAGATTCTAGTGAATCTTCTGTTACTATTGATCAAGAAAAAAATCAAAATATGAACTATTATGCTAAAATAGTAGATAAAAATAATAATAATGAAGATATTATCTCCAGTAATTCCCTAACAGAATTTAATAATGAATTACTCAAATTTTGTCTTGAATCTGGAATAGATTATTATTCTTGTAGCTCTAAAATTCAAGACTCAGTACAGTCAGCACAATTCACCAGTAGTTATATGGGGCCCTCAACAGTGAATACAGATCTGATTAAATATTCCTTGGAATTAAAAATAAAATAAATAAATTTTTTAATCTAATAAAATAAGATTTACTAGTATGTTACATAGTAATAAGCTTTACATGTTCTAATTTTTTATTAGTTTGGAATTTTTTAGTCATATTCCTAATTAGCTCAGCTTCTCCTTTAAGTAAAAATAATTCGACACATCTATCTTGATCAATTTTGCTATGTATATGTGTAGTCACAATTTCTTCAAAATCGTGTCTCATGTTAGTAACTTGATCATCATCTCTCTCTTGATGAATAATTAGTAACAACGCAGCCAGTTTTCCCTGTAATCTATCTCTTTCTTTTTGTTCTGCTATAATATTTCTTAATCCTGCTCTCACAATCTCCGATCTTCCAGTAAATCCAAGATTCTTCTGTAATTTATCAATATCATTAATAATATCATCGTTTAGTGAAATACTTACTATAGGCAATAGCGAATTAATAATATATGTGATATAAAATTTTATGGTTAAAATAGTTTCGATAAAAGAAGATAAATGCTCCATTGATATATTGTAAATAAAAATTGTTTAGCATCATACAAATAATTTTAATAACTTTATTATAGATTCATAATTGCCAATCTCATTAAGTGAATGTGCATCACTACCGAGATGAAAGTTTACACCTCTTTTCATAAATATTTTTATCCAACTTTCAGGTGGCTTCTGATATTTTGCATTGAGTTCTACTGTCTTGCCGTGTTTAATAAGAAGTTCTGCAAATTCATCTATCTCTTTTGAATCTATCTGAAATGAACTCTCAGGACTTAAATGGCCTATCACATTTACATATTTATTTTCAATTGCTTTGGTTAATGCATTTATCCAAATTGCTTTATCATGATATTTAGTATGAAAACTTGCAATAATAAAATAATCTCTAGCAATTTCCTCTCTACAATCAATATTCCCATCAGACAAAATCTTTGCTTCAAATCCGGGTATTACTTTAACATTTGTCTTTTGTATATAGTTCGATATATCCATTAAATAGCTTGGTATCCATTTTGAAGTTTCTCTTACATGTTCTGTTAGAGCGATTGTCTCTAAACCTTTTCGTTCCGCTTCCATTACTACATTTTTAACTGTAAGATTTGATGCTGAATGATCGTTATAATTAGTATGGATGTGATAATCTTCTTTTAAATTCATAATTTCTATTACATTTTGGATTAATAATAACGTATAATTCTCTATTATATAATTACATCACTGTTTCATCATTATGATTATTAATTACTTGGTTTAAAGTAATAATAATAGATTAGCTAGCCTATCCATAATCAGAATATTTAAATGTAGATATATAAATTCTAATTATCATTACATTATAACATTAGTTAATGGATACATTCAATGTACTTGTTCCGGGAGCAGGAGGACCAGCTGGAATTAATACTATTAAATCATTACGACTTTCATTATTTAAAGGGAATATAGTATCGACTGATTCAAATCCCCTATCTGCAGGTTTTTTCCTTAGTGATTTTTATTATGTTATACCACAATATGATGATAAGTTTTTTATTGAAAAATTAATTAAAATAATTAAGGAACAAAATATTAAAGTTTTGATGCCTTCATCTGGATTCGATATCTATGGATATAGCATCAATCATGATTTAATAGTAGAATCAGGAGCAATACCAATAGTTAGCAGAAGAAAGGTATTAGAAATTTGCCGAGATAAATTCTTATCATATAAATTCTTATCAAATAAGTTTCCTTTTGCTTTTACTAGTGAATACCATGATAAAATAGATACTTTTCCTCTGATTGCTAAACCTCGTTTTGGCAAAGGAAGTAATGATATTATAAAAATAGAAAACAAATTTGATCTTAATTATGTGGTGAGAAAATTTAAAAATATGATATTCCAGGAATATCTTCCTGGAACCGAATATACAGTAGATGTACTTTCTGACCTTACTGAAAAGCCAATAATGGCTATTCCAAGAATAAGACTGGATACCAAAGCAGGTATATCGGTAAAAGGAAAAATAAAACGAGATTCCATGATCGAAAATCTTTGCAAAAAAACTGCAGAAACATTAGGAATTAAAGGGCCATGTTGTATTCAATTAAAAGAGTCTAAAGATGGAGAACTAAAAATTCTTGAGGTAAATCCTAGATTTGGAGGAGGTACAATGTTTACTACCCTTGCTGGTGCAAATTTTCCAGCCATGTTATTAGAAATGATTAGTAATAATAAAT
>DASUZI010000267.1:0-5017 GCA_036376955.1 Nitrososphaeraceae archaeon | reverse complement strand
TAGAGAAATAGAGATATTAATAGAAAATAGTAATATCTTCTCTTGGGTAGAAATAAAATACTTATCAATCAAATCATAAACTTTGATTATGGAAGTATCTATGAGTAAAGTAATAATCAAAGCAGAAACTAAAAATAAAACCTTTTTTTGATTGAAAAAAGATATTTTACTCTCCTTAAGCAATAGGGTATTTAATGATAATAGCTAAACATAATCCTTTTGTATAAGATGAGTCTTTTAATCGTTAATGAAACAGTTACTTTTTTCTATATTATTATTTTTTTCATTTCTTATATTCTCTATTGTAGCAGTTAATGGACAAACTGTCAATTCAGTAAAAATCTTTTCTCCAGATGCTAAACCATTTGGTTTGTCTTATGAAGAACATGCTCAAAATTATTGGAAATGGTTATTGTCTTTACCCGTCGATGTAGGACCATTTCAAGATAAATCAGGAGAAAAATGTGGAAATGGTCAAATGAATTCCAACTCATCAGTATTTTATCTTAGTGGAGGAGGAGGAGGAAAGCACGAACGGGAATGTAAAGTTCCTGCCGGCAAAGGTATTCTTATTCCAGTTTTACATGTAGAATTCTCTGATAAGGAAGTTCCTAATGCATCAGCGGAAGAATTGAGTAGACTTGCAAAAATAGATCAGGATCATGTGACTAGTTTAATATTAGAAATAAATGGAGAAAAAATATTTGATGAAAAATATGCGAATGGAATTGCAAATGCTAAAAATTCAACAGCGAAACAATATAGGACACATACAGGAGAATTTAATGTAGTATTTCCTGAGAATGCAGTTTATGGAGTATCTGCTGGTCCTTCTAAAGTTGTAGCTGATGGCTTTTACATTATAACTGAACCACTCAAAAAAGGAGTATACGATATAGTATACAAAGGAAGCATTTTCTGTGATCTAGCTGATTGTTTAGATATTACTTTTGCTCAAGATATGAGATACAGATTGATAGTGGAGTAATATTGAGATATCTGATCTAATTTTTTAAAAATCTCCATAAAAAATATTTGTAGTTATATTTTTTAGTGATGGATGCAATAAGAAAAAATAATTCAAGAATGAAAAATATAGTATCTTTTTTACCCAGCGCTACAGAAATATTACTTGAACTAGGAGCTGGTCCCTACTTAATGGGAGTTACACATGAATGCAATTATCCAGAAGAAGCAAAATCAAAACCAAGAATAATAAATTCTTCCTTTAATTCATCTATAATGTCTAGTAAAGAAATTGATAACAAAATTGTAGAACTTATTAGTAATGGGAAAAATATTTATATTATAAATGATCAGTTTCTGAAAGAATTAAAACCAGATATTATCATTGCTCAAGGAATGTGTGAAGTATGTTCACCATTTACAAAAGAAGTAAAGCGTGCTATTTCCATATTGGGATACACTCCAGAAGTAGTCATTTTAGATCCTAACAATATATCGGGTATTTTAGACAATATTTCTGAAATTGCACAAAAGGTTGGAAAGATCAAAGAAGGGCAGAATCTAGTTAGAACTTTGGAAGATAAAATAAATAGAGTTAAAAGAATTAGAGAAATAAGAAATATAGAGAAGTTGCAAAGAATTTTATGTCTGGAATGGATAGATCCTTTTTTTACTGCTGGTCATTGGGTTCCTGAAATGGTGGAGATTGCAGGAGGTATAAATGGGCTAAGCAAACCTGAAGAACAGTCAAGAAGAACTTCAATAGAAGAAATAAAGAAATTTGATCCTGATAAAATAATTCTCATGCCCTGTGGATTTAACATAGATAGAACTATTAATGAATACAAAAATGCTACCATATTGAATCAAAATGAAAAATGGAATAATTTAAGAGCAATTAAAAATAATGAATTATATGTAGTAGACGCAGGATCATATTTTAGTAAACCTGGACCAAGAACAATTACTGGGATAGAGATTTTGGCAAAAATTATTTCGCCAAATGAATTTGATCATATTCAAACCCCAGAAAATTCATATAGAAAATTAATAATAAATGATTTAACTAGTAAATAAAAAATTTAGACTATCTTTTTTTACTATTGTAGATATATTGTTAAACTCATATATAACAAATAAAAACCATAAATTCCAAGAATGACACTTATTGCAAATACAAAAATTCTATAGACTTTTTCTTTAATAATAAATTTTCCTTTATTGATCATAAAGGATGTAAACCACAACCAAAAATAATCCATCCAAATATGTGACAAGAATATTATCGATATTCCCTCTACTATTCCAAAATTAATTACTGATTCAGAAATCAATTTAGAACCTATAGTGAGCCACCATACAAGAAAGAAAGGATTGAGTATAGTAAAAATAAAGCCTGTCAAAATTGGATTTTTAATATTGAATTTAGGATTTGTGATTGCTTGAGAACTAGTAGATTTATCTTTGAGAATAGAAGTAATTTGTAAAATTGAAAATAATATTAGAAAAATCCCTCCAGTTAATCCTATGAATTTGAATATTATATCTGATATATGCAAAGTATAAGAAAATGAATAGAGACCATATGAGAGGGCTATGATTAAAGGAAATTCTACAATAGCATGTCCTGATGCGATTTTTAATCCTACAAAAGATCCGTACTTACTTCCGTATAGAATATTAATAAAAAATAAAGGACCAGGAGACAAGACTCCAGAAGTAGATACTAGTATAACTTGAAGTGAAAATTCAATTGGAGACATTCCCTCCTACTCCATCTAAAGTTCCTTACTAGCTTTATAATAAGGAATGTTTCTAATAAGTGTATATAATATATACATATTAGTATCTAAAATTATTGAGGAGCGAAAAATTTTTCTTGCTTTAGTTTTGTAAATTTATTTTTAAAATGAACAAGTGTTTCATCATCTATTACACAAAATTCTATTGTTTGAAGAGATGTATTATTATTTTGCAAAAACTTTATAGATTCATCTAAAAGAATATTAGCACATCTATCTTTTGGAAAACCAAATATTCCTGAACTTATTGCAGGAATTGAAATACTTTTATAACTATTGCCTGAAGCTAGAGAAAGAGAACTATGAATTGATTTGGAAAGTTTGAAATCTTCATCGCCTTCACCCATCTTTGGACCCACAGTATGAATTATAGCCTTACATGGTAATTCCCCCGATGTTGTCATTACAGATGAACCAACTGGAACAAAACCTATTTTATCACTTTCTGTTTGAATTATCTTGCCTCCTTTTCTAAGAATAGCACCAGCAACACCTCCACCATGTTTTAAATAAGAGTTAGCAGGATTGACTACAACATCAACATTTTGATCAGTTATATCTCCTTTTATTAAACGAATAGTTTTATCATTTTGCATAATAATTTCATCAATTAATTGAGTGGTCATAATAGAACAAGTTAATAATAAGATACATAAATAAAGTATTACCAATTATTAATAAGTTAAATAATAGATGGTTTTTATTATATACTAAGGATAGCTTTATTTAATATCTGTAATAGGTCTATAAAAAGTATTGAAAGCATCCATAGAATGGGTTTAACCTTTTTATTTGCTACTATTTATTGTATTGTAGAAGTAATTAGCAATTTACCAACTTAAACCATCAATTGGATTTCAATTATTGTGAATAGGCAAACGAGTAATAAAAGAGTAGTATGACAAGAGAAATATGTATGGACCAAATTACTTTTAAAAACAATTCCAGTCAAAGTTATTGATAAAAAAGATATATCTGTATAATGAATTAAATATTATATCTGAATTAATTTATAAATTGTGAATTACTATTTTAATGCATCATTAATATTATAAAGGGAATAAGACTTAGGATATCAAATGATAATAGTTTATATACACAGATTTGAACAGATATTTGCAAAATTAATTAAACAACATACCTATTAAATTCAATAACCATTATAACAACTTTAAAAATATTCTGTTAATAATTTGGTAAAAATATATTATTTAGTATCATAGATAGAACAATTAAAGAATATAAAAAAAATATTAATACATTAAATAAAAATCAAGAATGGAACAATTTGAGAGCAATTAAAAATAATGAATTATATGTACTAGATGAAGGATCATATTTTAGCAAACCTGGACCACGGACAATAACAGGAATAGATATTTTTGGCAAAAATTATTTCGCCAAATTTTATCATATTACAATACCTGAAAATGTCTATCAATATAGACAAGTTAATGCTAAAGATTATTGAAAGTTTCATTTTTTTTAAATATCATTTTAAAATGAAAAAGTGTTTATCTTACTAAATTCTTTTGTTTAAATCTAGATATTATTATTTTTCAAAGTCATAATATAAATTTAATACGTTTATATAAATATTTAAGAGAGTAGTTAATTTGGTATTAGCAAACGATTCTTTCAAAAATTAAAGAAACCTAAAGAAACCATGTATAAAAAATATAAAATAATACCATTTACTTAGCAATATTTGTATAAAAACCGTTCATAAATTATTATCTATATAACATTTTTATATTATTTCTTTTCCAGAATAAATCATTGTCATATAACTTTATCTATTCTAGATTTAGGTAATAATTATTTTAATTTTTCTTTTTCTATTTCTTTTGCTACTTCTCGAGCATACTGAATCATATCGTCAGTAGTAAGTGATGAAGGAATTTCTGGATCTTTGTAATCCGGTGAAAGGGTAATCTTGTTAACTGTTTTTTGTATATGGGTGAGCCATTCGTCAGATCCAATACTCCATAAAAAATTTCCATAACTTCTTTCCAATTCTGTATGCAATTGTAGTAATATTTTTTTATCTTTTGAAATTGATAATGCTGATGCATACAGTCCTATGAATATCATTAAAGCAGACAAGTTCAAAATTGTTATTGTGTTTAATCCGAAGGGAGGATAAGATATAGTCTGTAATAGGGAAATTTGATTACTACTATATAGTAACATAAAACCAATAGCAATAATTGTTAGAAAAGATTTTAGTACATTGTTTCTAGTTGATA
>DASUZI010000266.1:0-5346 GCA_036376955.1 Nitrososphaeraceae archaeon | reverse complement strand
TTCATTTCTTTTGATTGATTAGACATGGTCGTCATCATCATAACTTCATCATCGGCGTCCATACCCCTCATTCCTGTATCGTCTTGCATCATTGAAGAATCTTCAGATTCCGTTTGAGCATATGCGTTACCTGTAGTACCGTAGTTTATCCCAATAAGACCTATTGCTAATAGAGCAACTAACATTGTTGTTAAAATTATTTTCATTAACAAAGTCAAGCTACCATAGTTAATAACAATTAGGCATAATTATTTTATTACTCTAGCGATATAAAGTCAAATTAAGAAACAAATTATGAAACTTCCTTTGGCATTTTTTAAACAATCTAATTATTTGAAAAACTATTCTGCTGTTGGTTCAAGAAAGGAACTAATACTAACATTACTAATGAATTTGCCACTGTTGGAATGAATTTAATAGGTGAAAATAAGAACAAATCTGGTATTTTCAAATTTAAATATTGATTTATATCATAATTATCTAATCAACAGTTTTCAAAAATAGTGAAAAAAAAGAGGAAGAAATATTGAAAAATTAATTTGATTATTTTATTTAATATCAAAAGTTTAATTATTATTGACCACAAGAAGTTAGCTATTCAACTCAACAAATAGGTTAAAGAAATGGGCAAGGCAAAAAAAGATATTAGAATAATAAAAAGGGATTCGAATAAGGAAGATTATACTTTTGTTAGCGATAATATTCTGAAAAATGTTGATAATATTAAAAATAATCCATCTGGCACAACGACTAATGAAAAGATAGAGAATAGATCTCGTGAAAGAAATGAAAAAAAGATTCTTACAAAGAAAGTAGACAACAAAGGAAGAAAGATATTGGGTAAAAGTTTGCAAGGTCATTCGCCAATATATGAATAATCATATAACAGAATACAAGTTACCAAAAAAGATTATACTGGAGAATGGGTATTAACACCATTATCAACATTCTCCAGATATGTGTGGAACTGATTCCAATAAAATCATTATATGTTCCTTATTATAGTTTCCTACAACTTATTATCAGTTAATATTATAGAACAAATTTAGAGTAGAATAAATATTATGCTTATTATTTTATTTGAATTATATTAAGTACAATATTTTTCTGACTTTATCTCGAATTGAGCAAACTAAGATTTTAAATTTTATCAAGTTGTAAATTAATCCTATGAAAGGTAGTACTATAACCATCTTATCTTTGACTGTAATATTAAACTAAAATAAGTAAATCACTTATATAAGAATATGAAATATAGAAGTAGAACGGAGATAGTATGTAATATACTGGACGCTGCAAATGGAAGAGCAACAAAGACAAAAATTATGTACAAAGCTTTTCTAAGTTATGCACAATTAAAGGAATATCTTTCTGTTTTGACAGAAAACAACTTAATAGAATATCTAGATGGGACTCAAACATTCAAGACTACAGAAAAAGGATTAAACTATATTAAAATGCATAACGAAATTGGAGAATTATTAAAAGTAACTTCAGTTAAAATTAACTATTAATTTTTATAGTAACTCCATATTGAAATCCATTCAAAAATTTGTTAATAATTAAAGCTATATGCAAGAGTAGTATATTTGCATTAGATTCTATTTTTATACCACTAGAGAATATTAAAAACTATTTAAATTAATGATAAAGGTATTTTTATAATAACAAGAATTATAAAATAATTAACTTATCATTTATCATTGTACTGATCTATTTAGTATATTTTTTTAGTGAAACAGTTTTATCTTTAACTGACTCTGTAATCGATTCCAATATGTGTTTATCATTATCTTTTACTTCATCAGTTTTAAATTCATCATATGAAATGTTTAATGTTAATTCAGCACCATTGTAGCGTTGTATGGTTGATTTTGGAACACTGTAAATACGTTGACGCATACCACCCTCCTCGATTATTATATTTTTTTCATCATTTCCAATTATATTACCACAAGATTTATTATCTATAGTTTTGATTCCTTTTCTATCTTTAACTAATTCGGCCCAATTAGTTGTACTTGACATGATAATTCTTATATTTTATAATATTTAGCAATTTTACTCACAACATCATAAAATTTAGATGATTAGAATTTTTTGTTGCTTTTGAACTGAAATCTATCTAAATCTTAATAATATCACAAGCAATTTTTTTATATATCTAAAATCCAAGGAATTTTAATATTGAAAAATTAATTAATTATGCTTAAAATTTTACATTTTGTATAGACTTTATATTTGAATTGCTATCGATATTGTTACAGATTTCTCACTGGTAAATCTTCCAGCACTTCTATAAAGAATAATCATCGATTTCGAAAGAACTTTAGATATAACTGGGGTAAACCGTTTTCCTAAATTTAAATTAATTTTTTAATGATGAAATCTATACTATGTAATAAACCCAAACTAGATAGAAGTTCTTATTTAGTGTCTTTATTACTTCAATATTACAAATTCTATTTATATTAAAATTCAAATACTATTAAGAAAAAAAGAATATTTGACTTGTATATATTTTTCATAATTCTCATTATTTACCTTCTTCTGTTTTTGTCTTGTCTTCAACAATTTTATATTTTGATAATGCTTTATATGCTACAAATACAACTAGCGTAATTATAAGAAAATCTATGATATTTGCAATAAAATCTCCGTATTTGAATTCAGAGATTCCGCCAGAAACACTAGTAATCTTTGCAGACAATTGTTCAAGACTTCCAGAAGGTAAGAATAAACCGACCAATGGATTAATAATGTCTTCAACAAAGGCGGTAACTAATTTAGAAGATGCTTGACCTATAACAAATGCTAAGGCTAACCCAATAATACCAAATGTCTTGAGAAAATCAAAGAATTGTATGATAAACGTCCTAGTAGGTACTGGTTCTTTTGATGATGAAGGCGATGATGGTATGTCTTTTCCTGTCAAAATACACTTTGTGGTAAAATAATTGGCATGATGAATAATTATGTTAAAAGTTATTAACTTTTTTGTAAAAAATAACACCAGAAATCATTTAATAGGTATTTCAGGAATAATTATGATTGTTAATTTAGATTACAAGTATTTCTAAGATAGAATTAAATTAAACGGAATCCTAATGAAAAGCGAGCAGAAGTTTTTTCTATTTACTTTTATCATTACTTTTTGATATCTATTTATGTATTATTTCTATTTAGTCAATTATTCTATATATAAGATCCTGGCCAATTTCATTTTAATCTAAATGTATAGTTAGAATATTGCCTTACCTATTTCTGCTTCTATAATTCCAGTAACCAAATATTCATTTCCAATTTCATCTAAACGGATTAATAATAAAGACATGTAAAGATGTCACTCTTATAATTCTGTTATTAATGGTTCAATATCTTTTGTAATACATTGATATCTAATTTTAATATTATTGATTTATCGTTATCTCTAAGTATTTCATATTCCTAACTATAAAATGTAGAATTTTTATTAAGGAATTTATGTTTGATATATACTAAATTTTCTTTATTCGTCTTTATTGAAAACTAAGTTCTCTTTTTCTCGTTGAATTAAAGGAATGATTTTTTCCTTTATTATTTTATCAAAATGATATTGATCAAAATCCATAGTCAAAATCAAATAATAATTTTCATTAATTGAAATCAAACATTCATCATTCTAGTATACCTTCGAAATGTATAAGTTAATTCACCCATTTTGGTTCGAATTTTAATGTAGTTATATGTCTCTTTAATATGTTAATTGCAAATTGGTAATTTTAGTCTAAACTAAGAAGTGATTTTAATTGTGGTCTATCTCTTTCATTTATTAAAATACCATTTTGATCAATTATTCCTACCCATCTTATAGATGTGTCAAAATCAATATACTGTGGGTAAAAGCATAAAGGAATTTCGTAGGATTAACATTTAGTTCAGATATATTCGTATATTTTTATATAATCTTCATTTCCTTGTATTATACATGTCTGATAATAATATAATTCGACCAAAATCAAGTTCTTCAGAAGATGAATATTATAAACAATGGATAAAATATAGAATTTTGGAAGAAGCATATAATCGTGATAAGCGGCCCGATAAACTTAACAGTTCAGATAAGCAGTTTTTAAGCAACATTACAATAAATGAAATACAGGAAATGTATCCAGCATTGGGAGATTTAGAATTAATTAGAAGCCAAGCAAGAGGAATGGATATGAAAGAGAATCCATTGATCAAATTTGTAAAAGCCTTTGGTGAGGATACTATTACAATAACCGATACGGGTAGAACCTATTATGAGGAGAATAAAAATACAGAGATTCCTAAACTAGACCTTTAACAATTATTTTAGTTTATAAAGTTAATTCTTAATGGAAATTATTTATAATTTAAATCACAAAAAAATTATTTATTTTTCTCAATTATTTATGTTACTTGTTGATGTTTGCCTAATTCAATGCCTAAACACTTTAAACACCAAAATTCGTTGGGTCCTATTCCATCCCCTCTATCTTTTTTTACTAGAATAGAAATTGATGGATGTTCTATACCGCAATTCTCACATTTTCCAGTATAACTCATCGCCATATCCATCTAGTTATAGGAGTTTATATTATAAAAATTCTCTTTTAGGAAATTATTGTTTATATGATAATCTAATGGTGGAGATACCGCTGACACCATGATCAACAAATATCTCCCTACTCGGCCGACAACTAAGGTCAACCTATATTATATATAGTCATATCTTCTTTTATGTGTTTCAGATATAAACATACTAAGATTGTATTAGTTAATTCATTAATAAATTTCTCCTACTTGAATAATTATTGTGGTAGTGATAATATTAATATTTGAAAAGTTGTTGTTGCCGATAATTATTATTTGAATTAAATATATTTTTTTTGAATTGTATAAATATAATGGTCATAAATAACGATTCTGTAGAAATTTCTTTTCCTTTTGTATTGATTGAAGACGAATATTTATATGATGATTGTAGCATTTCTTTAAATAGCATTCGATTCCTTTTTCTCAACACAAAAGAGAAGTTATACCATATATCATTCCTGATGTAATATTATGAAAGGTTACTATTATAGTCATAAATATTATTGTCATCATTATCTTTAGAAAAATTAAAAACGCAATTAAACTAGAAGTTGGTTCCTTTAAAATCTTATAATGATGCAATATTATTGACATTATAATAGGATATCTTATGATTGGATTGACAACATTAGAACAAGCAGAGATATAAATTTGCAATTGAGAATATATCGTTAAATATTTTTTTGTCTTGATTTTTTCAATCATTAACAATATTTAGATATACTCTAATTAGTTTAAATTTCTCTT
>DASUZI010000265.1:0-2822 GCA_036376955.1 Nitrososphaeraceae archaeon | reverse complement strand
ATATAGTAAATTATTGCAACACCTATTATGGCTACACTAGCACCAAAAAAGTCATAGAAGTCAGGTGCAATTCCTCCAAAGATCCACCCCCATAATACAGACATGATTATGAAGATTCCTCCATATGCAGCATAAATCCTGTGAAAATGTGACGGCTGAAAAGTGGGAATAATTGCATAAAGAAATAATATGAATCCTCCTAACAATCCTAGGTACCAACCCATATCATCACGTAACCATAACCAAACCAAGTATCCGCCTCCAATTTCACAAAGACCAGCAAGAAAAAAGAATAACAAAGTCACCACTCTTGATTTGTTTTTGTTACCTTTATAATCCACTATGAATACTAAAGATGTAACATATATTAATCGTGATCTGCTATATCTATTCGAAATTTTAAATTTTAAATTTTATATTTTATTTTATATGAATAGTATCTAATCCAGAAAATTTGTATTATCAGAGAAATTCTGTCATCATTCCATAGTTAATATATTTTCAAAATTTTCTGAAAATTCTTCTATAAATGCATCCAATAGTTCATCTATTATAGAGTTTCAAAATAAAATAATCATAATAACATGAAATATAACTAATATTATTAAATATTATACCTAACCTGGAAGAATAAAAATTATAAAACCAATTAAAGAATAATATATATTTTTGTATACAAACAATAGTCAATAATTTCTAATGATTTTAGCGTAGTATAAACTTCATAGGAATGTAGTGCAATAAACAAAAAATGTTCATTTATGTATTTTTTATGATAATAAATAAAAGAATGATTATTAGAGATGTTATGGTTAAAGCTTTGCCTCATAGATTATATTAAACGGTGTCTGGGCTGCTCGTCTGAATTTGGTAAATCCAGCTGCTTCTACCGTATCTTTTATTTTCTTTTCACCAGCTTGTGCGCCTAAGGCAGGACCATTGTCTGCTAAGGAATTTGGAACGCATACAAGAGTGGATGCTGCATAATAGGTTCTGCCTACTAAATTAAGATTATCTTCTACCTTGTCATTAGCCATTGGTTCTATAATCATACATGTTCCATCTGACTTAAGAGATTGCTTTGCAAATTTCATAGCTCCTACAGGATCACCCATATCATGTAGACAATCAAAAAAAGTGATTAGATCATAATCATTTCCAATTGATTTATCGTTTGCTGATACTACATTAAATTCTGTATTTACTGTTACTCCTTCTTTTGTTGATACCTCTTTAGCTTGTTCAATAGAAGGACCGTGGTTATCAAAACCATAGAATTTAGAATTTGGATAAGCCTTAGCCATAAGAATTGTTGATATACCATACCCACATCCAATATCTGCAACTTTAGCTCCTTGTTTTAGTTTTTCTTCTACTCCATCAAGGGAAGGAATCCATGAACTAACAAGATTTCCAACATAGTTAGGTTTAAAAAATCGTGCAGTACCTTCGAAGAGATCATGATGATGCTCTCCCCATCTTAATCCCTTTCCACTCTTGAACATTTCTACAAATTTATCTTCATCTTTAAAAAAAGATTTAATTGATTGATATGCCCCATGGATATACACAGGACTATTCTCATCTGCTAACGCCATTGCTTGTTCAGGTGGAAGAGTATATTTTCCATCTGATGCATTATACGTTATATAGCCTCCAGCTGCTTGATTAGCTAACCATTCTCTAATAATACGTTCATTAGTATTGGTCTTTTTTGCTAATTCTTCCGATGTAATGGGCTTTCCTGATTCTGCCATTGCTTTGTATAAACCAAGTCTATCTCCAATAATCAAAAGCATTGCACTCATAGTACTTGCAATGTCACCAACAGCTTTTAGCATAAAATCATTTAATTTTTGTTCATCGATTTTATTAGGGGTAGTATTTGCTTGCATTTTGTTACGAAGTACTAAATAGTATTTAATCTTTTAATTTAATTTCAAGAACAGAATAATGATATTGGAAGAAGGATAGTTATATCGTCTCTTTCTAAATAATTTGTTACCTTTTTTATATTACAGAAAAGCATTTACTTTTCAATTCTTCTAATTGCCATTGCCAATAATGACTATTATTATTCTATTATAAATTATTTATTCCAAAATTATATGATTCCATCATTCATTATAAAAACAAAGAAATCTTTAAAACTAAACTAATCAAATATATTTTCATAATTAACATATTATCAAAGCAATTGTATTCATCTATGTCATATGGCTTTTAATAGAAATTATCCTTCACTAAAATTATATGTTGAAAATCTATTCAATGTTTATTACATTAACATTTCTTGTGTTTGCTCTAATTGCAAATACAACTGGAATCATATCAATATCATTAGAAAATGTGTTAGCACAACAGAATGGTAGTGGAATAGGTGAAGATACAGAAGTAGGAGATTCAGAACTAGGTGGAGTTACTGGTATGACTGAAAGTGACATGGGAGGTAAAGATATAGGAATGACCGTAAGTGATTTAGAAAATGATACAAATATTGCCAATATTAGTAAAACTGATTGATGAACAAATTTTCAAATCTAACAGAACATGTTCTATAACAAAATTTTTCACTTCCAGATCTCTTGTATTATTGACTGGTATTATAATTGACAAAAATAAACGTCGATAAATATTATTTTTTTAGGATTTAAATTTAATTAGTAATTTTATAACAGTAGGCTTGTTCAGCTATATATCAAAATAATACAATAAATATTTAGATGTTCATATATTAAAGTATGAGAATGATAATTTTTTAACAATTTTTCATGATTAATTGTATTTTATCAAAATTTTTATATATATTTAATTAAATGAAA
>DASUZI010000264.1:0-3252 GCA_036376955.1 Nitrososphaeraceae archaeon | reverse complement strand
ATTCATTTTGAAAAAGAATTTCATTAATGGATTCATTTAACAATTTCTCCATATAAAAGGCGCATTTTATAGCGTGTTCATACAAATTTTCTCTAGATAATTTTGATTCTTCTGGAAAAAAGCCTATTACTGCATCGCCAGCATATTTTAACACGTAACCAAAATATCTCGATATGCATATAGAAATTTCTTGACAAAATATCCTAACGATCATGGATAATTCTTCAGGATGAAGTATAGCTGTTAGTGCTGTAGAACCAACTAAATCTATATATAGAATTACCATATTTCTTGGATGGTTTTGGTTTTCGATAAGAAATTTATGTGACAAATATGATAAAAATATCTGTGCATATGAATCCTTGCTATTCTTATAAGTATCTTTTAATGTATTAGAAACTCTTTTGCTACTGGTATTAATCATTCTTTGTATTTCTGCATCGGATGGTCGATATTTAGGTCCGATATTACTAAAAAGATTAGCAAAAACATTTTCAGGGACAAAAACCTGTTCTGTCTTGTCATAAAATCCTGATTGTCCATCAATTGTCTGTTCTTCAAATCTTTTTTTATCTAGTAAAGATTTGAAATCAGTAGTAAATTCATGGATACTAGTCATTAATATCTTATCTTGAATCTTGAGGATATATACAGTATTATTATTCTTACTAATTAGATCAATTTTGATAATTAATTTCTAGAGAAAAATGGAAAATTCAAATTCATCATATAATGATTATAAATTTATAGTATTATCAAAATATCATGTATTAGTATATTCAATCAGCATTAATCATTATGAATGTAATTTAAACTAACACTATGAACGCAAGTTCTAAATACATCAAAACTAATAAAGCCAATTTGTGTTTCACAATTAATCCTATGATAGAGTCACATAACCACGTGTTTTTATCATCGAAATTATCATTATTAAATTTGTTAAATGTGATTTTCTCAAATATAATATTTATAATTATTTATTTGTAGAAAATACTTCAGTTTAGGGATGAAATGCTACCATTCAAACCAAAACCCTTGACCCATTTGTAGTCGGTTTAATTGTTTATCTTCTAATTGTCCATTGATAAATTTTCCATTTATGTCAACGTATTAAATAATTTAATGAAGTGTGCATTACTGAAACAAAGTCCAATCCGAAGAACTTGAGCATAAGCAGAGTGTATGTCATGACCTCCTCCTATTGTATGTAGCATCGTTTATATCATTATTAACATTTTATCCCCTTGGAAAGATTGTTAAATGATGAAAAAATCTTAAACCAGGAATATCGTGTTAAAAATTGTATTAATTTTTCTTTAGATATATCCCTGTTTGATGTATTGTTCCATAATTGAACTAGTAATAGAAGACTATGGCATAAGTAAATTAAGTGAAGTTATTATTTATTATTATATCAATTGAATTTGTGTCACACTTATCTAACAATCAAAACTGGACAAGACACTTTTTCTGACACATTTCTAGAAACACTACCTAAACCTTTAAAGAATTTTGAAATTCCAGTGACACCAATACTCCCAATTACAATAAGGTCAACTTTTTTCTCTGTCACATATTCTAATATCTTATCAATTGGAATTCCAGTAGTTATGTATATCTCTATTGGAAATCCATATTTGCGATATTTTTCTTTTCTTTCTTCTAGTCTTTCTCTCATTTTGGATTCCATTTCTTGGTATAAAGATATCATATATTCTGAAAATGTGATTACTTCACCAGTTTTAGGAGAACGAATAATTCTTGAGAAAATTGGTGTGGGTATTTCTGGAACAACATGAATAATCATTATGCTTGATTCTTTTATTGTATTGGCTAATTCTACTGCTTTATCTAACGCTTTATCACTCATAGCAGAACCATCATATGGAACAAGAATTGTCTTAAATACCAAAGTATACTGCTATTACATTCAAATTATAAATAAAAATGTAATGTATATACACTTGACTATGAGAGATAGAAGATTTAGTATGATATTTTGTTTCAAACCAACTTTGTTGTATTGATATTATTATATAACGAAATAGTTTCCTTCTTAACTAAATTTTAAATTAGCTTAAAAACTCTTATAAGATAAATTCTACTCGAATTTTCTAACAATGATAAGGATGATAAAAACAAAACAAAATTAAAAAAATAAGGTTTGAACTAACATTAGGTGTGATATATCTTGTTTTGTTAAACCTCATTTAGATTTTGTTTGTGATACCATGGTGAGAGGTATATTGCAAAAACGTCATAATGGTCTAGAATAGTATTATAAAATCTATTAATTGAGACATAATAACCAGACTTTATTATTATTGCTTTTAGAATTAGAATTGGTATCAGTAGTTTTAGTTTCGATTTTCAAAATTTTTGGATCTGTAATTTTTCTAGCAACATCTGTAAAATCAGCATATTTGCATGTTATAGAAATTAATTTTTCTGTTTTATTATAGGTTATACACATTTCATCCTCTATTTCGGATTCTGCTTTGTGTGCTTCAATAGATTTAGGCATTGGTAATAGCAATAATGATACAGACAAGATAATTGATGTAATTACAATGAATCCAAATGAAACAAGATTACTAGGTGATTTCTATCCCTGTTACATTGAAGATGGAAGTGTAACTTTGAATATACCTGATACTCAAAATATAAAATTAGCTGTATTATCTATGGATGAAATTGGTAACTATTATAAAACTGCACTAATAAATCCTATAAAAATTCAAAAAATTAATTCTAATCAAACACTATTTACAGTTGAATTAGATAATACTATGACTGGAATAAATCCAAACACAGGACAAAGAACTTCTGTTACAAATATTAATGGTCTAGCACTATATAATGATGGAAATTATGCAGTAAAATTTGAACCAGGTAATAATATTGCTGCATTAACAGTATCATTTACCAAATAATTTTTTTTCTAATTCATTTCAAAAGTTTTTAATATATATGGCTAAAATAGTATTATAAAATTAAAAAGAAAAATAATATTTGTTTGCACTGTACCCATTGTATTGCACTGTACACATATATTTTATAGTGCTTTTAGTTAATGATCTTGTTTAAGGACATAATTCTGAAAGGAGTTATTTAGCTCTTAAATATAATAATATTCTTTTATTTGATACATTGAACAATAAAAAGTTAATAGGAATACCTTTGGCAGTCTTGTTAACAATTACCATAATAAGTACTGGATTTACTACTAATTCTGCATATGCAGATAGC
>DASUZI010000263.1:0-3376 GCA_036376955.1 Nitrososphaeraceae archaeon | reverse complement strand
CTCACTATCTTGAATCAATATAATATGTAATACCATTTTTTAATCTTCTTAACCTACTCTTTTATTTTTAACAGCCTAAAGGACATGATAAAAACTACGAATATGATTCCGCCACTAATTAGAAAAGTAGATCCTCCTATTATATTATACAAAAACCCACCTACTATTAGGCCAATAATACTTGCTAGACTTCCAAAACTACTTGAAACTCCCTGTATTAATCCTTGATATACATTACCAGCGGATTTTGAAAGTATTGACATGAAAGATGGCCACATCAATCCATTTCCCACTGCAAACAGAACTGCAGCTCCATAAATTAAGATATTATTATTTGATACAAATAAAATAAAATTTATACCTAATATTATACTTCCAATGATAACTAATTTTTCTTCAGAGAATTTTTTTAAAGCTTTACGTAAAACTGGTCCTTGGACAAAAACCATGATTCCACTTAATACTGCATAAAATATTCCCATTTCTATTATTGTCCATTTTAAACCATCTACCGCATAAATTGGAAATGATGTATAAAAGATATTAAATCCAAGGAAAATAAAAAAATACAAGCTAACTAGAAATAAAATATGTTTTAGCTTGAAAATATCTTGAAATCGTAGTTTTTTTGGATTTGTAATCTTATAACATTCTTTACATTCCTGCGCAAAAACTTTTCTAACATTTTCTTTTTCTGGAATTTGTTGTTGAACAGTCAATTGAGCCAATGTAAATTTAGATTCTTTTAACGCGAACCATATAACAATCAAGGTAATTAAAGAGAGAATAAGAGCTGCCATGACAGGTAGTATTTCTTGATAAATAGTTGCACCTAAGATACCTGCTAATGCAGGTCCAACAATAAAACCAAGGTTAGAAGATATTGCCATTTTACCAAAGTTTTTACTTCTATTTTCATCTGACGAAATATCTGCAAGATATGCATTTGCAACAGAAATATTGCCTCCTGTAATTCCATCAATAGATCGAGCAAAAAATAATACAAGTAATGGAAGGGTTATAACGAAAGTTCCTAAAAAAGGAGAACTAATGTTAAAAAGGTTCTCAACTGGTAAAAATAATGCAAAAAGGAAAAACGTCCAACCAAGTAATGTTCCTCCATGACTAATTAAAAGAACTTTTTTTCGCCCATAGATATCAGACCATCTTCCTAGAATTGGAGCTCCTAATAGTTGAAAAGCAGGATACATTGCAGCTAATATCCCATAAATTATAGCATTTCCCCCAAAATCTATGACCAAAAATACTAAAAAAGGTAAAACTATGCTAAAACCTAAAGTTCCAATAAAATTAATCAACAAAAGAGGATAAAGTGGAATCTGTCTATTTATGCTAGCCATTATTATTTAAAAGTATAGTTCCGATTTAAGAATTTTTTAATAATGCCTAAAAAGATAGATTTGGTTGTATTAATATAACGAAACAGTACTAGATGTTATGTCATATTCCGCATATGTTGTTACTATTTATTATAAACAGAACTACAGTTATAGCATGTTCTCTTTGTATTTGTATCTTCTTAACCTCAGTCTCCGAAATATATTGAATATACTAATAATTTTAGATATAGAAAAGAAGTTATGTGTCTGTATGAAAAGGATTTAAGATTTGATACTTACTAGCTTTATCGTAGGAAGAGAATTTCTGCTTTTATCATAGGTCAGATCATGATTCAGACAGGTTGCAAATATGTTTGGATATGGATTACAATTTCTAAAGAAAGAAATATGTTTGTAGCAGAAAATTTATTTGATCCTTTGTCTCCGAATATGGTAAATACGTAGTATATACAAATGGTGGTACATATTAGCTTCAAGCATGCAACTTGAGAGTATTTAAAACATTGATTGCACGCACCCATAGAAAAGAAGGTAATTGAAAGAGTATTGCGGTATTTCAAAGAGAGAACAATAGAATGTTTTGTTGATTACTATCCTGTATTAAAATAAATTAATCGTCACATGTATCAACTAAGTTAAACTGTTTATTTACGTATACAATACCAAAATATATTATACACAAATTTTTTCGTTAAGACCGAGCATGTTACAATTGCCTTCAATTACATACAAGCTACCCTTACATATTGATCTATAGAAATTATTTAGAGAATGTTTTTCTGCGTATCTTTATATAGTTTGATACACACCTTGTCAACTATTGCTATCACAAAATCAATAATCGTTGTAGATGATGAGCATGATTTAGTAGATCTCTTTAGTGATGCATTATCTTCATATGGTTATGATGTATCCGCTTTTACAGATCCTATATTAGCTCTCGAAAGTATAAAGGGGAATCCTGGCAAGTATTCTTTACTAATTACGGATTTTATGATGAACAAGATGAATGGATGTGAACTTGGAATTAAAGTTAAGGAATTGAATAATGACATAGAGGTTATCATCATCACCGCTTATGAAAATATCGAGGGTAATATACTCAATTTTGAACAACTGAATAAACCCATCACAATACAAATATTGATTAAAAAAGTTAACAACTATCTAAAATAATATTATTATCAGGAGGTTAATCATCTTTAAGTCTTAAATATATTGTAGATCAGACTTTGGTATCAGTTCCGGATGGTATTTCCACGATCAATAGCAATTATAGAAGATGAAGAGGATATTCTAACGCTATTTACAGAGATAATACGTCAAAATGGTTATCCTGTAGTAGGTTATGCTAATCCTATTTCGTTTGTTAGGTATTTAACAACTCATCAAGATAAATTTGTTTTAATTCTCATCGACTACAAAATGCCTCAAATGACAGGTTGTGAGTTAGCTAACCAAATTACTAAAATAAATCCAAATGTCAAAATGGTACTGATGACTGCTGCTAATGATATATTAAATAATAACTTGAATTTAGAACTTATTCATAAGCCAATAAAAATAAATGAGCTTGTACAAATAATCAGTCGTTATATGCGTCATACAACGAAGTTTTAATGTATGGTAAATATATTCCCTGATCTTTAAATTTCACTCTCTTCTTCATTTCAACAATTTTTTATTATTTTATGATTAAATTATAAAATAGTATGAGATGAGTATGTCTAATTTAGCTTTATATAATCTCATAGGATAAATTCTGTGGACTATTTTTGTCATCATTCATTTCTTATTCATTTCTTTCTTTGATCTTTGATCTTTTTATAAACTTGTAAATAATGATCTTGACATGAATACCTTATTTTGATTTGCTTGGTTTCGTCTAGTATTCCAGCAGTTGCTTGTTGCCTACAAATTTCACAAATGTTGTTAGATATTTCAAAATTCATTTTATTTTATTTTGTTCCCTTTATTTTTTTTACAATATCATCAATAATAATATTTGTTGAAAC
>DASUZI010000262.1:0-6514 GCA_036376955.1 Nitrososphaeraceae archaeon | reverse complement strand
GAGAGAATAGATTTGGTGATGTTCCAAGGCAATTTTGAGGTAAAAGATATAGGAATTGTTGGGAATTCGCAAAATGATCGTACAATATCTGGTCTTTGGCCATCGGACCATGCAGGAGTTGTTGCAAATCTAAAGCTGAATAATTGATAAAAAAAGAAAGATCTAATACCTGTAGATTTTATATCTAATTATTTTTTTAGTATATTTTATTAAATTTAGAAAAAATTTTTAAATCAGTTAACTAATAAGTTCTATCCCTCAATCAAATCCATAACAACTTTTTCAAAGTATACCAATTAGCATAACTATACTGACATTATTTTACTACCAGATAATGCGTTTTAGATAATTCAATTTGAATATAAGAAAATATCTATTAGGAGGTGCCAGATAACAAAGTGTTATCTGTTACAATCTACATATGATCTTTGCTTCTATATAATATTTTTGCATAATCGCTGAAAGAACTTGAAAGATATTGCAATAATCCTTATATATAACGGAAATTATATTATACCTAATTATAGGAACTTAATAAGTTTAACCTAAACATTTGATAATCTTTCTCTAATTGAAAAATAGAAATCTTTATTTTTTTTAAAATGAATTTTAACTATTAAATTATTGATTCATTTCTACTGAGCTCTATTAGTCAAATGGGTTCTATAACTAAAATACAAAGCTTAGAGGGGCTTCGAGCATGACATGTAGTTGGGATCGTTAAACAAGTATTTAGCTGTCGGAGCGTTTTAGTGTTGTAAGAAATGTCTCATTTTATTAGTTTATATTAATTTTCACAATTTCTTAATTTTTATTTTTAGTTTAAAGTATAATAAATTAATTCAAAGATCTTTAAAAAAAGAGATATATATCAATTTAAAAATAAACAGAAAACAGAATATGAAAATCTCAAATGAAAATGTGAATGAGGAATTTTATCATGCAAAGTCTTGGATTCTCCTATAAATTTAGCAAACATATGGATTAACTTGATATTATCCTTCTGATAGTTTTGTGCTAGTGGAGACAAGGTATCTTTGATAGTCTTTTATCAATTGCCTGTTTACATTATTGCCTATCTCTTCTACATGTTTCAGAACCGTTTCAAGTTTTTGGGGCATTAGACGTCTCTCCTTTCTCTTTACTATTTCAAAAGACGTATATATGAACCCCGATGTAATACGGGCTCGGAGGGCTTCGATCCCACGACCATGGTTTCGAAGTACTGATATCTAATAATGTATATTTGAAACGATTACAAAATGTTTTATTTTCTACTATTATTCTTCTCTTGACTTCATCTCCAAAATTTTAATAAGATGTTTATAAAAACCTCAAAAGTTGTAAAATTTCTATAAATTATTTAGCTTGTTAAAGGAAATTTATAGTCAAATTGAACAATCTTCTAAATTGAGCACAGAAAACAATCGAAAGTAGAAAATGCTTTATTATTGTTATATTAACAGGAGCAATAATTATTATACTACAATTAATTAATTATAGTATGGATCTCATATTTGAAACGTTATGGATAAATTAGTCTAGTATAATTCTTCATATGTTATTTAGGTTTTAAAATTGACTAATAGTAGATTAAGAGAAGAGGAATTAGGAAATTGGAGAAAATCTCACTACTCTTCAGAGGTTAATCCATCTCTAGAAGGAAGAGCAGTTACTCTAATGGGATGGATTTCTAGCATTAGGGACCATGGCAATATTCAATTTATTATGTTAAGAGACAAAGATGGAGACACTCAAATAATTGCTAAAAAAGGGCAATGTCCAGATTTAGTATATGAACAAGTCTTGCAGTTAAAGGAACATACTTCTATTGGAGTAAATGGAAAGGTTGTTTCTCAAAGAAAAGCACCTAATGGAATTGAGATAATACCAATAGAACTCAAGGTTTTTTCAATTCCTATACAGGCTCCTCCATTTATGATACAGAATAGAAATCCTGCGGGAATTGATACTAGGTTAGATTTTAGAGCGATAGATTTGAGAAGAAAGTATTTGCAAGATATTTTTATCATCCGTAATAATATTTTAAAATATATTCGCACTTTTCTTTCAAATGAAAAATTTATAGAGGTTAATACACCTAAGATAATAGCTACAGCTTCAGAAGGAGGAACTGCCCTTTTCCCCATATTCTATTACGAGAGGGAAGCATTTTTAGCTCAGAGTCCTCAGATATATAAAGAACAACTAACAATGGCTTTTGAAAACGTTTTTGAGATAGGTCCAATTTTCAGGGCTGAGCCTTCTCGTACCAATAGACACTTATCAGAAGCTACATCGATAGATATTGAAGCAGCTTTTGTTGACTATAACGATATTATGGTATTATTAGAGAAAATGATTCTATTTATTATAAAATCATTATTTGAAGACGATAGCATTAAAAATAATGATGAATTAGATATTGATCAAAAAATTAATAATAACAATAAATCATCATTTCTAAGGTTAAAATATACAGAATTAATTGAAAGATTAAGGAATATTGGAGAAAAAGTAAGATGGGGAGATGATTTATCGCCGCAGCTAATCAAAAAACTTGATGATGACGTTCTAAACAATAATTTTTATTTTATAACAGATTGGCCCATGGCAGCTAAACCATTTTATGTGAAAGAGAACCAAGATGATTCAAAGATTTGTGAATCTTTTGATTTAATGTATGGATCATTAGAAATATCATCTGGAAGCACAAGAATTAGTAATAAAGAAATTCTTATAAACAGAATGAAGAAAAAAGGATTGAATTTGAATTCATTTGACTACCATCTGAGAGTGTTTAATTATGGAGTGCCTCCACACGCTGGATGTGGAGTAGGATTAGAACGGCTTTTAATGACTCTCACCAAAATAGACAATATTCGTGATGCTATATTATATCCAAGAGATATTGATAGACTTGCACCATAGAAGAAAAAGTAAGAAAAGAGGAGTGATAAATCAAATTTGGTTACAAAAGATCAATTAAAACATTTAAGTAAACTTTCAAAGATAGATTTAACTGAAAATGAATTTGAAACTTATACTAAACAAATTGAAAAGATAATAAAATATTTGGATAAGTTAGATGAAGTTTCATTTGAAGAGAACAAACCATCAGTATTAATATCTTTCAAAAAATTATCAGAATTACGAGAAGACATTGTTATAGAACCAACTCTTAATATTGACCAAATATCCAAAAACCTAAAAGACAAGTTTGTAAGAGGTCCGGTTATGAGTTAAATATGTCCAATCTTTATACTCTAAATATTGAACAAGTTACAAATGGGATTAAAAATGGAGAATTTACTACTGAAGAATATGTATCCCAAATTATAGAAAGAATAAAAAAGGTTGATCAAAAGATAAATTCATTTATAACAATAAATGACAATGCACTTCTTCAGGCACAACATGTAGACAAGAAAATAAGCTCAGGTTCGAAAGTTGGTTCTTTAGCAGGCATTGTAGTAGGAATAAAAGATAATATCAGTACAGCAGGGTTAAAAACAACTTGTGCTTCCAAAATGCTATCCGACTATGTTCCACCATATGATGCTACCGTCATAAAGAGATTAAAAGACAAAGATGCAATAATAATAGGAAAATTAAACCTTGATGAATTTGCAATGGGATCAACTACAGAATGGAGCAGTTATGGACTTACTAGAAACCCATGGAACTTGGATTATGTGTGTGGAGGGTCTTCAGGTGGCAGTGCTGCTAGCGTTGCTGCACAATTATGTACCGCATCATTAGGATCTGATACTGGAGGTTCTGTTCGTTGTCCAGCTAGTTTTTGTTCTGTGGTTGGATTTAAACCAACATATGGATTAGTAAGTAGATACGGACTTGTTTCATATTCTAATAGTCTCGAACAAATTGGTCCTATCGGAAGAACTGTATCAGACGTTAAAAAAATTATGGAAGTTATCTCTGGAACAGATACTAATGACAATACAACAATAGACACAAGAAATAATATTAACACTAATCATTATGATCCCGAACAAAAAAATAACCAAAAAATAGGTTTACTAAGAGAATTAATAAACGGAGCTGATGAGTCTGTATACCGATGTATTTATTCTGCAATAGATAAATTTAACAAGTTTGGATTTACATATGAAGAATCGTCATTAAAATCATCGGAATATGCTCTTGCATCCTATTATACAATTGCTACAGCTGAGGCAAGTAGTAACTTGGCAAGGTTTGATAATATAAGATATGGATTTGAATTAAATCCAGACGATTACGAATGGAATACATATTTCTCAAAAACAAGAGGAAATTTTGGAGATGAAGTCAAGAGAAGAATAATAGTAGGATCTTTTGTATTATCTTCAGGGTATTACGGAAAATATTATCTTAAAGCACAAAAAGTAAAGAATTTAATTAAACACGATCTTAAAAAACTTTTTAAGGAATTTGATTTACTGATATCTCCAACAGTTCCAGTTCTTCCCTTTAAAATTGGAGAAAAAATTGACGATCCATTAAAAATGTATCTAATAGATATTAACACAGTTTTAGCTAATTTGGCAGGTATTCCTGCAATTTCAATTCCTATAGGATTCAAAGATGGTCTACCGATCGGACTCCAAATCATGGCTGATGAATTTCAAGAGAAAAAATTACTGGATATATCAGAAGTTATTGAAAAATCAATTAATATTACTACATCATATCCAGATCTATAATAATGACAGCATCATCATCATTACCAATTAAAATTGGTCTTGAAATACATTGTCAGCTAACTCAACTTAATACTAAATTATTTTGTTCATGTTATTGTAATTATAGAGAAAAAGAAATCAATTCTAACATATGCCCAATTTGTCTTGGCTTGCCTGGATCCTTGCCAATATTGAATAAAAAAGCTGTAGAATTCGCAATTATGATTTCAAAAGCTTTGGATTGTAAAATTCCAGAATTAACAGTTTTTTCAAGAAAAAATTATTTTTATCCAGATTTGCCAAAAAATTTCCAGATCACGCAATATGACTCTTATGGTACTAGTACAAGCATAGGAAAAGAAGGATCTGTAAAATATGGTGAAAATTACAAAATTGCCAGAATAAGAAGGATTCAACTGGAAGAAGATCCAGGACGACTGGTTTATGAAAATGGAAGAACGCAAGCCTTAATTGACTATAATAGAGCTGGCGTAGCATTAGTTGAAATCGTAACTGAACCTGATTTTGTTGATCCTAAAGAAGTAAGAATATTTTTAAATAAAATGACCTCTATACTAGAACATTTGAATGTATGTAATACCAATTTAGAAGGTTCTCTTAGATGTGATGCAAATATTTCTATAGGTAATGGAAAAAAAGTAGAAATAAAAAACATAGGCTCTTTTAGTGATATAGAAAAGGCATTGACATATGAGATAACACGCCAAAAAACAATGACAATTCATGATATAGAAATTAAAGCTGAAACAAGACATTGGGATGATAAAAGAAAAATTACAAAACAGGCAAGATCAAAAGAAGAAGAAGAAGACTATAGATATTTTCCCGAACCTGATATCCCAAAAATTCTGTTAGAAAATATATCTTTAATTAAAACACCTGAGCTTCCAGATGAAAGAAAATCCAGATTTATCAATGATTATGAACTTTCTGAACATGTAGCACAAGTACTCATTGACAATAAAGATTTAGCTGATCTATTTGAATCAGCAATAAAAATATATCATTCTCCAAAATCTATATCAAATTGGATAGTAAGTGATATTCTTGCATTCATAGATTACGATTCATCAGGTAAAAAAACAATAAGCGATGAAATGAAGATAGATGCTAAACATATTGCGGAGATTGCAAAGCTAGTTGATGATAATACAATAAATAGACCTACAGCAAAATCCATAATCTCTAGAATTATTAAAACAGGAGAATTACCGTCTGATATCATAAAAAAAGAAAAACAGACGACCACAATAATCAATGATGAGACAATTTTACTAGAATCAATAGACAAGATATTCAATGAAGAGAAAAAGGCAACGTTAGATGCTAAACATAATCCTACTGCAATAAACTTTTTGCTTGGTAAGATAATGAGAATGACAAAGGGAAGGGCTGATCCAAAAATAACTACAATACTCTTAAAGAAAAGATTGGATGAAGGAGTCTAGTCGATAAAAAAAATAATAACATTAAAAATATTACACATAGTAAACTCATGTAAAAAAACTGAATCGTATTTTTAATCTCAAAATTAATAAGAATAGAGAAAAAGAAGAACGTTTTCAAACCCTAAAAAATTAGTCAGGTCCAAAACGTAAGAACCTCTAATTGTATTATATCTACCTTAAAACTAAATAGTGATATTTCTTGGTATATTAGGATCATCTTTAGGAGACAAGATACAAATTAATATATAGATAAGATCCAAAATCTAGTCTATCTTACTACTGTTTTATATCATCCATCTGCTAAGTCTACAATTATTTTTACCTAAAAGTTGCTTAGATGCAGAAATTGAGATAATTACA
>DASUZI010000261.1:0-2057 GCA_036376955.1 Nitrososphaeraceae archaeon | reverse complement strand
TGTCTCCGTATCTTATACTAGTCACATTATGAATAGATGTTATTTTTTGAAGTCCAATTGTGTGTTTTAAATACAAATCAATTTTTTCAGCATCTACCTTAAGGTTAATCCCTATACCTATCACAACATAATTTATAATATTATTCTTAATACTAGAATCGATTAAAATTCCTGCAATTTTTTTATTATCTATAACAATATCATTAGGCCATTTGATACGGGTTTCTAAATTAAACAATTCGTTAATCACTTCACATACAGAAATTGTCGGTAATAAGGGCAACAAATTAATTTTGTTAACTGGAATAATTGGTTTAACAATTAACGATACCCAAATCCCTCCTTTGAGAGATATCCATTTCTTGCTTCCCCTTCCTTTCCCTCCATATTGCTCATCTGAGATAATTACCGTTCCATTTTCGTTTGGTGTACCAGCTTCAGCAAGGGAAATTGCAAGATCTTGAGTAGATGATATCGTTTTATAATGAATAATTCTTTTTCCAATAAAATGAGTAGATAGGTCTAAATTGATTGTTTTAAAATATTGATTCAATATTAATATTCAATATTTAACAATTTATATAGTAAAGGATATTTCAATACAATAATTTGACAATAATATATCCATTTCATAGGTAAATATATTTTTTTCAATATATTTATTAATATTCATGTGTTTGAAAGGCTCTGTTAAGTTAACGATAAATCTATAGCTGTGAATGTCTCTATTCTCATGTTATGGCTATAACATTTGAGAGAAAGAGGACATCCACTATTGTAGTTATGTATTCTTTGTATTTGTACTTTCTTGGATTGAGTTTACGCAATACATCCAAGGCATTAGTAATATTCAGAGATGAAAAGAGGAGTTACGTGTCTGTATGGAACTGGATTCAAAGGTTTGCAGAATACCCAATTTTCAAACGTAAAAGAATATCAGCCTTCATAATAGATGAAACTGTTATTCAGATTGGTAATCAACATTTCTGGCTATGGTTCTGTATGGAACCAGTACATAAAACAATTTTAGGAATCTATATCTCAGAAGAAAGAAATATGCTTGTTGCTGAAAAATTTATCAGTTCACTAGTCGAGAAATATGGAAAACATACAGTTTACACAGATGGTGGAAAATGGTATGACCAAGCATGTAATGTAATTGGATTAAAACATTATCGACATTCTTCAATAGAGAAAAGTCTGATGGAAAGAGTTAACCAGTATTTCAAAGATAGAACTGAATTGTTTGACGATTATTATCCGTGTGTTAAAAATAGATGTAATCTATTTCATGTATATAACTGGATACAATTCTTTGTATCTATGTACAATGATACAACATTTGAAAATTATTTCATTAACGAATTGAATAATAGAGGTGAATATAACCTAAGTTAACAGAGCCCAAGAAAGCGAAATAAAATTTAAAATTAAATTTTCATATATGTATTTTATTGTAACGAGTAGCTGTTAGTTCTATCTCTAATTCGATTAAAGTTTGTTATAATTATATTCAATTGCTAATTAATCAAATTAATAACTTTTAAATTTTATATTTTCTTGTCTTTGTAATTGGAAATAGGCAACTTTATTTTCAGTACATATTTAAACGAGATTTAAAACTATATAAGATTATTATTGCATTAATTTATTAAATAATATGATAAATCTTGGTGTATTTTTAATTTGTATATTTTCAGGTTCAATATTTAGTATTTTTATGCAAGGTTTTATGTTTATAGAATCATCAGAAGAATTTACAACTTATGAAAATTCATTTTATGGATTAAATCTAAAATATCCTAGTAATTGGAGATATTATGAAGAAATTGGTCCAGAAAAGTTTTCTCCTGAACGAATTTTTCAGGTTAGTTTTCTCTCTCCATCTAATAAGGTAATATCAGATATGGTTTTTGTTTGGTTTAATATTGAAAATATTAAAGATTCTTTAACTTTAGATGATAGAAAGAATATGTTAATAGAAAATCTAAATAATTCCGATATTAAGGTAAAAGCACAATCAACTAGATTATCAGGAATTGATGCCTTTATGATTG
>DASUZI010000260.1:0-2922 GCA_036376955.1 Nitrososphaeraceae archaeon | reverse complement strand
CAAATCTGATGGAAAAGAATCACAATTTGTATATCAAATAACTTTGTAATAAAATGGAATCTTTCAATTTTCAATATAATTCTCAACTTCAATGAAGATGTAGTAACGTTTGGCGATTAGAACAATTGTCTATTAATTATCTGATTACGTAAGTATATGGGTTAAAGATTACTCAAGATCATTTTAACAACTCGCTTTCGGAGTTCTAGTAAAAATTAATATTGATAAAATTATTTCTGTTAGTATTTATCGCAGTAATAAAATAATATTATTTGCAATATTATTTGATAATCTAAACTTAAATTTTATTATTTTTCAATTGATAAATTCTATTAACAAATACCTTTATTACTTTCGACTGTTTGTATTTAATATTGACAGAAAAATTTGGTTTACCATTTGAGATAGTAGAAGCTAAAAAGATGGATAAAAATAAAATATCTGCAGGTTTAAAAAAAGTAGAAATCTTTGTTAGTCCAGAACAAGTTACTGAGGTAATATCAGAAATAGAGGATTTAAAATTAGAGGCAACTTTGTATGACTCTCATGGTTATGGACAATCTAAACAAAAAATAAGATCTGGAAAAGCAGGGGGACAAACTGCATTAGTTTCCTCAAATCGTAAAACTATAGTTACAATAGCAGAGTCTGATATTTTAGAAGATTTAATTAAAAAGCTCAAGCATATAAATGACAAGAGTGAAAAAAAGATAGGTGTAATCTCCATTCAATCAGTTGATGCTTTAGTTCATCTATAACAGGAACTGAGAAATTATTATAACTTATCAATACAGATAGGTTAAAATCCTGTTACATACATTTTAAGGTTGGAAATAATATCTACTTGAAGAAATTATAGAAGTTAATGAATTATTTATATATTAAATATTTGCTCAAGAATTAGATATTCTATAAACTGAATATTATAATTATAAAAATTTAGATATAATCTCTAGGTTTGGTCTTAAATTTTGATTTATTTTATAAGATTTATTATGTGAATTACTAGTGTAAAATATACAACGAATAATTTGTAAGAGATATATTATTTGATTTTGTATTATGGATAGTGGGGATACTATTAGAAAAGATAGATAATCAATGAAAGTAGAATGTTTGTATATATTGTCATTTTTTCGAATTCCTTGTACAAGCTCCCTATTTTCTACTTTATTAAAACAGAAGGTTTCTAAATTTTATTCCCCTCCAATTCATTATAGTATAATTAAATCTTAATTATAGATCTAATTTTTAGATTCCCATTTCTCACACCATTTATTGAGACTCTGCAAAATTAATTCAAGATCTTTTGTTTTGGTTGTTAATGAATATTCAACTTTTAGTGGAATTTCTGGATATATTTTTTTTGTAATTAAACCTTCTTGTTCAAGTTCAGATAATCTATCAGATAAAACGGTACTGCTAATTCCTTTCAGACTTCTTTTTAATTCATTAAATCTAACTACCTTTTTAATACTTAAATTTTTTAATACTAATAATGACCATCTTCTACCTAGAACATCCCAAATATCTAATATTTGGCATTTTGCTTCCAAAGCTTTAACTTCTGATTTAGAATCAAATTTTTCATTAGATATTTTCACCAATATACTAAATTAAATTATATTATAGTAATAAATATTAAAACAATAAGACTAATTTCATTTATCTAATCATTGCAATATTTTTATAAATTTTCCTGAATAACTAAGATATTGATAATTCAGTTAACAAAGGGATTTGTAGATCATTAACAGAACAGTTATTGTAGTATCGATAAATAATCTTAATTTCAAGAAATAGAAAACAATTCTGTTAAAGTATGTAATTGAGGAACTATAATGCTTAGTTGATATGACAATACAGGAATAGTAATAATTATCATTATCATTGTAACGAGGTGGTCAAATGCTCTTTTTGATCGTTAGAATAAGGATGATCAAAACTCATCTTATTAGTTTTTATATCAGGTAAAAGTCTACCAATTCCCTAATAACAATCTCAGCATCCCTATGTTTCTACTTAAATATTGTACTATTTCTAAAATATATCCATCTATTCTAATTTTTCTAATGTTTATTATTTTTCTCTTCTATCAGCGGTTGTTTATAATTATTCACCAACTAGTTAAGGTTCTGAATATCAATCATTGCTATACCTATATGTGTAGGAGTGATATTTGGATACATCTAGCCTAGTATGCAGAAACATGTAGGCGGTATAATAGATTTATTAACTCGCATTAGAATTTCTACATATTCTTTATAATCCCAAATGAGGAATAGTCGTAAAGATAAATTTTCTGATTTTTATTCGTTACAATCGAGTAGCAATGAATATACCATAACAATAAGAGGTACGATAATTAAATTAAAAATAGTAGAAAATTAGATATTTATTAAAATTACATTATTTTCGACATGATGAAATCTTCAAGATCTGCTAGGACTGGTACAGATCTTAAGGAAGATATCAAAAATATCTTGATTGAATGGCATATAGGAACAGAAGATATGTTTGACGATGAGGATTTAGAATGTATGACTAATGATATTATAGAAGTAATTAAAAATCATCCTTATTAAAATAAATTATTTCAATTGTTTCTTTGCTTCATTCTTTAATCCTATTTCTTTAGTATTTCTCTCAATAAACTTCATGTATATATCTTTAGAACCTGTCTTGAATTAGTTCAATAATTTATACATGTCGTCTTCTTATCTATGAAATACATAGTCTATTTTCCTTCTTTGTTAACAAATATTCTAAATTTTTAAATATTCTATGGAAAACATTATTCATATCGAAAACATTCCTCACACAATGCATTTGGAAAAAGGTATTTTTTGTAAGAATTTTGTATATTTTATTTTAAATACTGAAAGACCTAGAATTGTTATAGAATAATGATTAGTATCACAA
>DASUZI010000259.1:0-2433 GCA_036376955.1 Nitrososphaeraceae archaeon | reverse complement strand
AAAAGTTAAAAAAGAATGAATTATTGAATAATCGTTAAGTTAAATACTTCACTCTAATACATCAACAAATGAAAATTTCTCTTTTACCTTTCGTATTGTGCCTGATAATAATGGTTTCTCAACAGATACATATTGCTTTTTCTCAAGAAAAAATAACTGAATTTGAGAATAAAGATTATGATGTTAAAATTGGATATCCTCAACATTGGAATATTAGAGAGGGTGATATTGAACCAGTTAATTTTAATACACAAATTGCAATATTTCATTAGTTTTAAACAATACAAATACCATTTACTATAAATAATTTCTACAAACATTGTAAAATAATTCACACTAATTGAGAAAAAACATTAAAGTTAGAGCTATAACAACAAGCGCTTCTTAACTAAAGTTAATGAAACATCAAGTAAATACTTTTTTACTCATATCAGGCTTCATCATACTGCTATTTCCTTTATTATCAAGTAATTTCCTGCATAACACTTTAGCTCAAACCAATTCGATAGAAAATATTAAAGAATACGATAGCTCCGTATTTGGCTTAAGTATAGATTACCCTTCTACTTGGCTAATTGATGAATTTGAAAAGAATATAAAAAATGATGATACTGTAGGTATTAATAATGTAGTTAAATTTTGTCCAAATCCTGCTACATTAAAATCAACACCCTCTAATATCAATACTACAATATTATGTAATAATCCTGAAAAGAGCTTTGATCTATATGTCCATAATTTACCAGCAGGTATGACATTGGAAGAGTTTACTAATTCTAAGATTTCATCTTATAAACTACAATTGACAGACTTTAAAATTATAGAATCTAATCCAAGCGTAACAATTGACGATAAGCCTGCGTATAAAATAACTTATACATATACTGATAAAATCAATGATAAAAAAATTCAAGTTATGGAAGTATGGACTGTTATAGATGATGATGATAGTGATGATCACGCAGGTAAAGCATATTCATTACGTTATGAAGCTATTCCTATAGAGTTTCCCATTTATCTCAATACAGCTAATAATACAATTAATTCATTTGAATTTCAAAATGATGAGTGAAAAATTAGAATGAAGGTTCTTCTATTCATTTGAAGAATGATGTAAATATATGGATGTTGCAAGCATCTAACATCCAGGAATTTAACTTTTAAATAAAATAGTACCTATAATTTAGAGGGATAGACTAAAATCCCGTATAAAACAAATATTTGTCTTTCATTTGTTGGTAAGCCCGATAAAACTAGTCTCTACAACGACCATCTACAACCGAGCTGCCAACATTAAGTGTTTTAAGGGATTTTGTATCATTATAAATATGGGTTTAGGCTTAAAAGATTTTTTGGAAAAATTAGGGCTAAAACGGAAGAAGAAAAATTCTGATTCAATTGAACATCCTAATCCGTAAAAAATTAAATAATTTTGAAAAAATGCTGGTGGTAATAAAAAAACTAATATAATTTTCGCATTTTTTAAGATATAGCCCTTTTGGAGTACGAGCTGAAATTATTTTTTCCTGAGATTAGCTTATCAATGGATTCTTCGATCGTGACCAAAAATATTTTATCCAGTGTTTACTTTCTCAAGATTATTTTATGATTGGAATCATATAATGACCTATAATCAGTCTTCTTTAATTTTAGCTGGTCTGTGATATCATGGTAGGTGGATCGAGTATATTTTACCTTTGTAGATTTATCTGATTATCCGTTTGGATTATTCATTAACTAATGTTTTAAAGACTTCTAAATATCATAAAACATAATAGAAATTATAGTTAAACTTTATTAAACAATATTTACCTATGGATAATAGAGAATGAACATCTTATCACTGTTATTTGATTTATGCATAGGTCGATCTGTGTTAGGAATCTTAAGTTGGCTGTTTAGAAAATAAAAATTTAGAAAAAAAACAAACACATAATCTTTTTTCTCTTTATCTTCCTTTAAACAAATATAGAATGAGCGTGGAGTTCAGCTCCTTTTTCCTACAAGCATTTCATAATCTCAGAATAGGCAATGACTTAAAAGCATCTTAATTGTTTGCCCCAATTTCACTTTTAAATGGTTCATATAGCCTAAAACAACATTCTTTACTTTACCATTACGTCTATACATAATCATCTAGGTGTGAATTGTTTTTGACACTTAATTTTTGGCCCATTGTTATAGTACTGAAGATAAAAAAAAGAGGTTTATCAAAATCGCTTTACTACTTAATATGATGATACAATTCTTTCATTAAGAAGATATCATTATGGGTTCAGAAATTAACACTAAACGGATAAGTTGATTTAATAAGGAAGCATAATTGTAAATCTAAATATTACTCTTTTATGCTATTCTTTCCTTATTTATTTGCATAATCTTTTTCTTGATGTATCCTTTTATCAATTCTAATTGATCTTACTAAATTGGAAT
>DASUZI010000258.1:0-15172 GCA_036376955.1 Nitrososphaeraceae archaeon | reverse complement strand
AGGAAATAGCAGTATGATGAAGCCTGATATGAGTAAAAAAGTATTTACTTGATGTTTCATTAACTTTAGTTAAGAAGTGATTGTTGTTATAGCTCTAACTTTAATATTTTTTCTCAATTAGTGTGAATTATTTTACAATGTTTATAGTAAAATGGTATTTGTGTTGTTTAAAACTAAAGAAATATTGCAATTTGTGTATAAAAATCACCTGGTCAATATCACCATCTCTAAATATTCCAACTTTGAGGATGACCAATTTTAACATCATAATCTTTATTATTAATTCAGTTATTTTTTCTTGAGAAAAAGCATTAGCTATCTATGGAGAAACCATGATTATCAGGCACAATACGAAAGGTAAAAGAGAAATTTTCATTTGTTGATGTATTAGAGTGAAGTATTTAAATTAACGATTATTCAATAATTCATTCTTTTTTAACTTTTTGATATTATATTTTAATGATAACAATACCACAAGGTTTTTTATAAATTTTAATAATTATAATGTCAAGGCTTATACTAGTTAAAGAAATAAATTCTAGCCACTTTCAACTTTAAAGCAATAAACGCTGACTAGTTTTTCTCTAATATCATATATGTATATTCTTCTGTATCAGTAGGATCTATACGTAATATTAAAGGATAATCACATCTTATACATTTTGTATTAAGGTATCCTTCTTGACATTTGAATAAAGATTTTTCATCATCAACAGATACATCATGTCCACTAAGTGTACAATTAATCTGTTTTAATGATGAAAATAAAAACTGACCCATAATATTTTATATGTTATCCCTATAATTAACCTTGTCCTATAATTTTATATAGGAAAAAAATACTATTTATAAGTACCAGAAGAAAAAAATATTAGCTAACTTGTCTAAAAATATTAGGTGTTTTGCTTTTTTTATATCTTAATTCTATCTTTATTTTAAGAAAAGTTAATGTTATTTTTATATTTACTCATAATATACTATATCTAAGTCAAATAATAATTCCTAAAATTATAAATAAAAAATCTATATAGTCTTATATAATATTTCAAACTATCGGATTTGATTTCTAATTGTGAATTACTGTCATACTGTTAAATTAATCATAATACAATAAAAAATTTTAAGGTCTGTGTCCAATAAAACTGGTACTTATGTTGTGACAAATCTTCTGATCTTTTCTCGGTTACAAAACGCTTATTCTCTTTCTAGTTTTATTAATCTTATAGTGTATCTTTTTATGAATGTAATATTATAAAATTTTATTAAAAAAACTTGAATTTTTCACATCTTCCAAAAGATCTTAATCTTTAAACCCGATAACACCTGGTATATCAAAAATATCTATTTCATTTGCCATTTCTTTAGCTTGTTCAGTTTCATCATTCTTACTATCCATACAAATATCATAAAATTTACACCAAGGGCATTTTCTATTTCTCATTTTTTCTGGAAGTCTTGGTAATATGGTAACATCTTCAGTTTCTAAGGCTTTTAGAAAAAGATTCTTTCTTCTGATCATCTCATTTTTTAAAATTTCCCTAGTAATATCATTAGCAGGTAGAAATATCTCCCAACTTTCTATTTCAGGAGGTTTTGAATTAAAAGGTCTAAAAAAATAATCTCCATGAATATCACTTTTGATCCATTTTAATTCTTTAATATTGTATTTTATAGAAATAATACCCTTTTCTATTCCTGTTATTACAAGATAGTATAGTAATTGCCTGAGATATGATTTAAATTTATCATCAGTAATATTCAATCTTTGTGCATTCATTGTGTCTTTAAGTTCAACAATAATATCACTATTCATTATGTCAGGACGTCCTGTTAACCCATCCATTTCTAATTCTGATTGTGATACTCCTAAATCTGCAAGACTAGTAATAACTAATTCACTTGCTTCACCTCGTACAAAATGCTGGACAGTTTCGTTTGATATAACGTCTAATTCCGGTAATTTACGTGCGTAATACTGTTTTCTTAAACAAGAAGTAGGAATAACATCTGAGACATGTACTTTGTTGTCTAATCTTCTTCTTTGCTCATATCGTTCCTTAAGTTTATTTTGTAATAATGTAGTAAATTCATCATTTTTTCTTATTATTATTCCCAATTTATTCCCTCTTATAGTTATAGAAATACTAGAATATAAATCCTATTTTATGTATCTATAATATGGTATCTAATTTGTAGTTAGCACTTATGCAATTGGAAGAAGTTTATTTTATATATATTAAGATTTATTATAAGTTGTTTTCATCAAATAAGAATAATTTTGATATTTTAAAGATAGAATTAATAAATAAATTCAAATTATGAAATAATACTTGTATAAATGTAAAATGCAAAAGACGAGTGGATTATCTATGTTTAGTTTTCATATACTAATTGAGGAGTTTGTAGGAATTCTTAATCGAAGATATTTGTTATTTTATTTAGTTTAAACTCATTCCTAAAATTTAATTTTATTTTTCTAATTCATTTAAAAGATTTAATCAATATTTATCAAAAAATCTGTATAAAATAGATAATGGAAACGAATATTAAATAAACTAATACAGATAGTCTTATTAACCAAATTAAAAAAAATTAGGTGATTATAATATTTTATTTTTTATTACATATAACCAATGCACTATAACTCGTTTCTCTATTAAGATTGTGTATAAATCCATAAGAACTATATTTAACTTCCTTAAGCTCTAATGCTGAATTTTCAGTGAGAAAAGAAGTTATTTTTTCTCCAAGACTTTCAGGTGAGTCACTTTCAAATCCTCTAATGTATGGACTTAACTCTATATTTTCTTGACCCATTTCTACTATTAATAGAATTAATTGACTTATAAATTAACTAAGTATACTTGAAAAATAATCAATATCTCAGAATATAAGTTGGCATAAGAAGACAATAAACAATGAGATTACAGTTTATCAAGTTTGCATTTAGATTCTATTTGATTTAGCTTTAAATTCTGAGCAAATAAGATAATAGTAAAGAAAATATTTCAACTCAATTTGTTATTCACCAATTCTAAAATCGTTAAATAAAATTAGAGAGGTAGAGTCGAAATTATAGAAAAACAGACTAATGGTTATTTCTTTCCCATATTCAATAATTTCTAGCTTTTTAAAATTATTAGATTTTTCGAGCACATATTTCCGAATTCTATTTTTAAAATTTAAGATGATATTTCAAACAAAGCAACCCGTATGACAAATAAATATCAAAATATTCTTTATTATTAGATTATAATAATAAAAGGAAAAGAAGATGTAATTTTATTTTGTCTTTTGTATGTATAATAATAGGTAAAATTTTCTCTATAATTATACCGAAAAATCATGAGTATAAAAAGTCTATATTTTTATTCCCATAGATGTTTAAAGGTTGTAGAGTATACATCTAGTGATGGCTGCTCGCACTATATGGAAAGGAAGTATATCTTTTGGACTAGTCAACATACCAGTACAGGTTTTTGCGGCTACCCAAAAAGAAGAATTTTCATCTTTTAACCAATTAGACGAAAAAGGTCACAAAATTAAATATAAAAAATGGTGTCCAATAGAAGAAAGAGAAGTTCCTTGGTCTGAAATTAAGAAAGGTTATGAAATTAGTAAAAACAATTATGTTATTTTAGAAAAAGAAGATTTAGAGAATATCAAATTAAAAACTACACATACAATAGAGATTAATGAATTCATAGACTCAAAAGACTTTGATCCCCTCTTCATTGAGAAGAACTACTATATTGGTCCTGATTCTGGTGCAACAAAAAAGAAGAAAAATATGTCCCCTTCCATTAGCAAAGCATATTCTCTATTTATCAAGATTCTCAACGAGACTAATAAAGTAGCAATTGGTAAAGTAGTATTAAGAGATAAAGAACATCTGGTTGCTTTAAGATCATATCAGAGAGGTCTTGTGATGCATCAGCTAAAATATCTAGATGAGATAAAACCTATGGATGAGATTGAAGGTATTTCTAGTGGTGAGCAGCCTAAAGTGGAAGATAAAGAATTATCTTTAGGAAAAACATTAGTTGATAACTTATCTAATGAACAATTTGATATAGGTAAATATTCAGATACCTACTCTAAAGAATTAGAGAAACTAATAGAAGCAAAATCAAAAGGACAAAAGCTTACTATAAGTGAAGAAGAAGGAGACAAAACTGAAGATACCACGAACCTACTTGAGGCTCTTAAAGCTAGCATTAGTACGAAATCTAAGCCCCGTAAACAAAAGAAAAACTAATGGAGTAGAAGATAGTCAATGCTTCACGCTCCAGGAAAAAGAATAATACCCAAACAAGAATCAGGACTCAAATTAGGAATAGGAGCTCCAAATGAATGTTCAAGAAAATCAATGATTTTTAGAAATCAAGAATGTAAATCTTATGAAAATGGATCTGAATCAGTCCATATAAAATCTAGTTTTATTGCTAGTGATCAAGGAGAGGTTATGCGTTAAAATGCAGCTGCTTGATGATAGGCGTACTGAAAATTCATATTCATCTTCATCCTCAACATCATCAACAACAAATGATTTATCATACAAAGAAATTCCTCCAAAACAACCTCAACTAATAATCGATGTATTTGGTAAAGAGACTGAACCAATATGTACATATAATAGATGCCGTCACAAGTTTTCACTTCATGGTTTAAGTACGCATGGTTGTAGATGTAAACATCCAAGGAACAAGACGCTTGGAGTGTTTATGAAATATGATGAAGAAAAATTATAACTAATAACTATGTATATCCCTACCAGCACACGATGGTGTGAGTGTTAAAATCTTGAACAATATCTCTACAAATGTCAAAAGCAATCTCAAAAATGAGATCAAAGCAAGTAATATTGCTGCTTGGGAAAGAAGAACTAGGAAATATCCAGATAATAATTTTATATTTCCCTATGAGAATTTAAACCGATGTTGTTACATTTAGGTATAATATTGTTTATTAGGTATCATTGAGGTTGTCTTCTCTAAATCTAAATTGTAGATTGATGGTATGGAATGTTAGAGGAATATAATAAAAAAAGAGACTTTGGTAGAACACCTGAGCCACAAGGTAACAAAAATCTGCTACTAAACAATAAGATTAGCAAATTTGTGGTACAAAAACACGCTGCCACTAGATTACATTATGACTTTAGATTAGAAGATCCAAAAGAAAGAGTGTTAAGATCTTGGGCAGTACCAAAAGGAATTTCACTCAATCCAAAAATAAAAAGGCTTGCAGTTCTAACAGAAGATCATCCATTAGATTACTTGCTTTTTGAAGGTACAATTCCACAGGGAAGTTATGGTGCCGGTACTGTAATTGTTTGGGATACAGGCACGTACACATCAGAGCAGGAATTATCAGATCAGTTTACAAAAGGAAAGATTACTTTTAGTTTATTTGGTCATAAACTAAGAGGAAAGTTTAACTTAGTTAGGACTCGTTTTGATAGAGAAAAAGAGGGAAAGCAATGGCTCTTGATTAAATCTGCTGATGAATTTGAATCCAATGAAGATCTAAATATTACTATGCCAAATTCTGTTTTGACCGGAAGAATAGATAAGGATTTAGATAAAGAACAAAAAGAATCCAGATCTAAGAACAAAAAGGACAAGACAAAAATCTCATATAGTAAATCAATCAAATTAAGTAATACTAATCATCAGCTAACTGACACTACTTTTCAAAACCAACAACAACAACAAGAAGAAGAAGTATTAGTCGAAAAGTTTCCAACCACAATAAAACCAATGCTATCAACATTAGTAGATGAAGCGTTTAACAGCAAAGACTGGGTCTTTGAAGTAAAATGGGATGGAGTCCGTTCTATATTGTTCTTTGACAAGTTAAAAAGAACAATAGAATTGCAATCCAGAAATGGAAAATTCATTACTCACAGATATCCAGAGTTAATAACGGCATTACGGGGAACAGGATCATCTCAATCGGATATAAAGTGTGAGAAATCCGTAATTTTAGATGGGGAGATTGTTGTATTAGACAAAAAAACAGGAATACCAAGTTTTCAGAATCATCAAAAGAGAATGAATGTTGATTCTACTAGAGATATAGAAATCTTTTCCAAACAGCTTCCGGCAACGTATTACTTGTTTGATATCCTTTATCTAGATGGAAAAAATTTACAAACTTTACCATTTTTGGAGAGAAGAAGAATTCTTTCAGAAGTTATTAGAGTAAACACAATTTTTAAAATATCTGATTTTATTGAGGAAATGGGTAAAGAACTTTTCGATTCAACTAAACGTTTGGGTTTGGAAGGATTAATTGCCAAACATAAGTCAGGTAAATATGTACAAGGGATACGGTCTAAAGAATGGTTAAAAATAAAACATATTAAAACTCAAGACTGTGTAATCATAGGTTACACTAGAGGAGAAGGAAACAGAAAAAATTACTTTGGCTCATTACTTCTTGCAATTAATGATTTAGGAGGTAAATTACGATTTGTTGGTCACACTGGAAGTGGATTTGATTTTTTGTCATTAAGCCAGATATATGATAAGCTTCAAAAAATGAGGATAAATAAATGTCCAATTGAATATGTACCTTATACTAATAGAGATCCGTTTTGGGTTCAACCCGAACTTGTAGCAGAAATAAAATTTAGTAATTGGACACATGAAATGATTATGAGATCTCCTATATTTCTTAGATTGAGAGAAGATAAGTCATCAAAGGAATGTATTTTAGAAAGGGAAAAATATACTGAAAAAGTAATAAAAACAGTAAAAGTAAAAAAAACTGGAGGAGAAAAAACTAATCTTTACTATAACAAAGTGAATAGTAATAGTAATAATAAGAATAATAATTATTCCTTTTTCTCAAATCTCAATAAAGTATTCTGGGACCAAACAACAGACCATCAACAAATTACAAAAAAAGATTTAATAGAATATTATGATAAAATAAGTAGATATATTCTTCCTTATCTCAAAGATAGACCATTATCCTTAAGTAGATATCCTGATGGAATTAAAGGAAAATCATTTTATCACAAAAATTGGACTCAAAAAAATAAACCATCATTTGTTCAGACAGAGGAAGTTTATTCTGAATCAAGAGAAAACAATATTATCAATTATATCATATGTAATAACAAAGAAACTATTCTATGGCTTGCTAATCTGGGATGTATAGAAATGCATCCATGGTATAGCCGAATTTATAAATTTGACTCCTGTAAACAAAAAGATGATATATTAGATAAGAAAAAATGTCATTTAAATTTTCCTGATTTTATAGTTTTTGACTTAGATCCTTACATATATTCAGGACAAGAAAGAGATATAGATCAAAAGGAGCCAGAATACAACTTCCAAGCATTCCAAGCCACGATTGATGTTGCTTTTAATCTAAAAGAATTATTTGACGAACTAAAAATAGAATCATATATAAAGACATCAGGGAAAACAGGGTTACATATTTTTGTTCCTATTGCTAATTTGTATACTTATGAACAAACTCGATCATTTGCAGAAGTCATAGGTAAAATTCTTCTCAATAGACATCCAAGAAAAATTACTATGGAGTGGGATACTACTAAAAGAACAGGTAAAGTATTCTTTGATCATAATCAAAATGCAAAGGGAAAGACAATAGCATCCATATTTTCCCCAAGACCTACTACTTCTGCTACTGTCTCATTTCCTCTTAAGTGGGATGATCTATCACATGTAGTACCAACCGATTTTACAATTCTCAATGTACCTCAGATATTAAATAAAAAAATAAAAAGCCCCTGGAACAATATTATGGAAAAAAAACAAAACTTAAATAAAATTCTGGAAAGTATAGAAGAAGTTCGTTGATAGAATATATAACTAATCTACGAAGAATATATTTATAAAATTTTAATCTATTTGGAAATTGAATTATCCATGGAAAATTGAAGTTGGTATCTCTGGAATAATATATACTTGTCATTTTTAAATCGGAGATAGACAGATGATCAGTACAATAGTTTTGTCCGAAGTGTTATTATCATAGCAGAACCATAATATAAAATAAAAATTGTTCTAAATATCCTAAAATGGATCTTTACAATAAAATAAAAAATGTAGTTATTAATCTTATTTGAGACATTTTTTTGTCTCTTATCTAGCATATGTAAGGTAGGTCTATTGAATGAATGAATTGAGGATATCCATAATAAACTTAAGAATTCAAATGTAAAATCCTTAATAATAAAATGAAGTGGAGAAGATTGTATAGTTGTTGCCATCAAACAAAGATAATTCTTATAAATATGTGGGATTCTCCACCGAAATACCTATGGGAAAATCCAAATCTATTACTATAAAAGATACTGCAAGTAATAAAAATATCAATATAGCTATATTTAATATATCTGGCAGATTTTATGCGATATCTGGTTCATGTATACATAAAGGTGGACCTCTCAGCGAAGGTATTCTCAACGGAGATATTGTAACATGTCCATGGCATGGATGGAAATATTCTGTGAAAAATGGTAAATCCCCTCATATAGGAGGAGATAGCGTTAATTCCTATAAAGTAAAAGTAGTTAATGGTAAATTATATGTAAATTCATTTCCATCACATAAAGGTAAAAGAGTATACAAACCACATACAGCCTACTCAGAGTTAGAAAGTTCGGTAAACAATTATCTAATACAAAAATCAAATGTTATTTCTACAGACAACAATAATAATAACAATAATAACAATAATAACAATAATAACAATACTAATACTACCACTACAGCCTCATTTGATAAATTATCACATGAACTAAATAATTCAAAAATAAGAATTCTAGGTATATCTACAACCAATGCAAATGACGAAATTGCTCCCCGTAAAAGCACTTCAGAAAGTGCTTTACAATTTGCTTTAGATTATACTAAGAATAAACTAAATACAGAAACAATCTTGATAAAACTTAGAGAATTAGAAATTAAACATTGTGAAGGTTATTATTCAAAGAATGCCAAAGCATGCATATTTCCATGTTCAATATCTGAAATGGATAAAGAAGACGAGATGATACAAATATATGAAAAAATGATTTTATGGGCAGATATCGTATTAATTGCAACGCCTATAAGATGGGGGAATAGTAGTTCCTTGTATTATAAAATGATTCAAAGAATGAATTGTGTTCAAAATCAGATAATTACAAATAATAAATTTCTTATTAGAGATAAAGTAGCTGCTTTTATAATTACAGGAGGACAAGATAATGTACAGCATGTTGCTGGTGAGCTCATGACATTTTGGTCACAATTGGGTTTTATTTTTGGAAAGTTCCCTTTTGTTGGATGGACAAGAGGGTGGTATAGTGAAGATACTGAAAATAACTATAAAGAAATGATGACTAGAACAAATGTTATTAATAATAAGGACTTAAAAAATAAATCTAAAGATTTTGTTTCTAACATTTTTTATCAAGATATAATAAAAACCATGGTAGGTGCACTAGAAATGTCATTGCTAGTGAAAAGACATATGTATGATGAAAATGTTATAAATAATTATAATAAGGTCTTAAATTCAAAATCTGTGACTAATTAACTAAAATTTATTGCAGATTTTCTCCATTATACCTCATCGAAAATCTGAAATAAAGACGTTAAATATAATATTTTGACTTCTATTTATCATTGCAAATTATTCAGGAGAACCTGTCAAATTATAATTTAATTCTTATTGGGAACAGATTTAATACTAGTCTACGATACATTTTCTGAACCACTATTATTCATGAGCTTCATTAACTTTGTAAGTAGGCTTTCCATTTTCCTTTTGCCTCTTTAACAATCTTTAGAAATCAAGGATTGGTTTTACTCTGGATATTTTATTTATGTAAAATTTTATCTTACAAAAAAAAATTTAGGTCAGGTAATACTATTATTCCACTTTATAGCAAAACGAAACATGTATCACAAAAAATTAACTGTTAATCAAGAAATAGATATTGAAAAGCTATTATCATCAATAATATCAAATAAAGAACATTCACATGAAAGAGATCTTCGTAATGCTGCAGTGATTCTTTATGAGCTTAATAGATTGGGTTTTACCATTGTGGATTTAAATATAGACGAAATTTTAAAGAAATCCAAGGAAAACTATTCTGATACAATAAAACAACAACTACGAAACATGGCAAACTCTTATGCAATTCTTGTAGAAGGAATGAAAAATACTGATACTAGTGACATTTTAATAGATAAAGTAAATTCAATCTTTAATCAGTAAACAAAACAAGCTAATACAGTTTACAGTTTTCTAGTGTTTATTTAGAAAAATAAAACAAACAGTATTTAATGGAAGTATATGTTGCGACTGAATACCTTAATTTTAGTTAACTATATGAATTTCCATCTGTCACCATTTAAATGAAGTTTAATTTTCTTCTACAGCCTTCAAAAAATTGTTCTTTTATTATAATCTTGCAATCGTTGTCTAATTAGTAAAAATTGTAATTATTAATATAAATCAAATAATTTAATATATTTTTTATTAGTTACTAGATTTAAAAACAAAAATACTAATTATAATAAATTAAATGGTATTTGCGGAAAACTATTCTACAGAAATATGAATGTCTTTTAGAGAAAAATAAAATTTTTAATTATATAAAAATAAAAGATGTTTATTACTTCGCTAAATCTTGTAATTTTTCGCCAATACTTCCTACTACATCCTTTGCCCCTTCAGTAATATTGGCACCTAAATCGCTAGCATTTCCTTGAACTGCTTCACCAGTTTTATTAGCTGATTCACCAGCATCCTTCATAGTTTGGTTAGCTCCTTCAGATTGTGCATATATAGAAACAGTAGTAAAGATCGCGAATGTAAGTATGGTTGCGAATATTGCTGCCGGTATTAAAAACAATTTATTTTGCATCATTTCAATCAACTACTCTTTCTTTTGCCTTTTCTGCTTCATATTCTGCACCAGTATCTTTATCTGGGTCTTCAATCTTTTTACCTATAGCTCTTGCTCCTGCCTTTATTTTATCGTCTAAACCTACGTCTTCACCTGTCTCAATTTTTATATCTTTATCGTTTTCCATTGTTATTGTTATTACTTTATAATATTTATAACTTATACAAATTTACTGAGTGATTAGTAAGTTCGCACTAATTTATTATAATTGTATTTATAGGCAACTAAAATTTTTAAGATTATTAATTAACTAATACTATATTCTTAATTGAAAGAATTACTCCACATTAAAGTTATAGCTTGACTACTAAAACAACATAGCTTTAATCAGATAGTAATGTACCTTATCTTAAAATTATAGGAAATATTAATGAGCACTAGGTCACAGTTTTGTCTCATTTTCTAAAATTACAATTAAATGCTTCAATAGCTTTTGATCTTTGATGCTGTAAAACAAATCTATATTTTAATGTGACAGTATGAATAAGTATCAAAATAAAATTATTCCTGTTGCAAAAGTGACGTATCTGGATTTTCTCAGTTATTGAAAACGGTTAGGTTAGTTTAGTTTGATGTATAAATATAAATCAATAGTCACTATTTTGTATAAATCTGTATATTTAATGGCGATCCATTTTAATTATTTTACAATTTTTGCAATAAAGATTACCTTCTTTATCAATTACTTCTAGTTTTCCATGACACTTAGTACAAACAAGACGCTGTTGATCGGCTAGTCTCTTATTTATGATATTGATGACAAATGGAATAACAAATGAAATTATAGGATAGGCTAGTAATTTTATTAGTAGAATGACAAATAGGATAATAAATGAAATTATGGCATAGACTAGCAATATTAGTAAACCAAACCCTGATCTAGAGTAATTTCTGATTCTAGCCATTTCTTAATATAAGATTTGACTTAGAAATATATTATATTAACGATTTTTATTTGAATTAATGCTTATTGAATATATTAATTTAAATAATAGATATCTTTTTTTGTATATTATAAATGTCATTCGACGTAAACTCCAAAATAAAAGCCATGATTGAGCTAATTGCAAACCAACAAAAACTCATGCTTGAGGCAGCAACAAACCAATTCAAATTTAATCTAGAAGGAATATCTAATCAACAACGAATTTTCATTGAAACAAATTCAAGTATGTTTAAGACTGTGAATCCTGATTTTAATTCTACTGTTGAAAAGGCAAAAACAGATTTATTACAAATTAATAAAAACGTAGAAAATGAGATATTAAAAACCATAGAGACTGCTAAGGATAATATGGTACAAACTATCGAAAATTCAAAAAAGAATCTTCTTAATACTTTTCCATCATAATTTTTAATTTAATATTATTGTTTTTTAAAATCTTTTTTAATTATTAGTTATAATTTTCTAAAAAGAGAACATAACTTTGGATCAATTATTTTTAACAAATACAATTATTTATATATTATAACATTGAAAGGAGAAAAATTACAATTAGTCGAGATATAGAAAAATATTTTAGTCCTAATAATACTTATTAAAAAAATGATTCATCCCATATCTAAATTCGATAAGTAACCAAATCAATAAAATTTATTATTATATTAGAAAATAGTACCTACCACGTTATCTAGGTTTTGTCGCTGAAAATGAAAATTTTATAAATCGAAAAACTAAAGATATGTTTTATTGTAAACCCTCTTTAATTTCGCCACTAATATTTGATAAAACATCCGCACCGCCTAATGCTGTTTTTCTAGCAGCTTCTCCTAATTGCATCAAAATTTGTTTTGCCTCTGTTTGATTAATTGTATCTGTGGAATTATTTGCAACTTCATCTGCCATATTCTTTATTTGTTCTGCCGTATTCCTTATTTGATCATTTATCATATCGGTTGTTTCTTGTCCATAAACTGAAAGTGAGCCTACTAGGGTAACACCAAATACCAATGCAAGAAAGATTGATTTAATTGCTGGAACCATTTAATTATTAGTAACTGTTAACATACTTTTAATTGTTTATATATGAATTTATATTCAAAATTTATAATTTGGCTGTATAGAAACTATCAGAATAACTATTTGTGCACAATGTATGTTATGTTATACACCTGAAATTCAACTTAGTTCTCCGTTCTTATTTAACCTATGTAATAAGTTCCCTAAACAACTTTTTTATGGCTAATGCATTAGTTTCATACTTGTTACATTGATGATTGATATATAATCTTGTTGTATCAACGTTTCAGTCCATTTTATATGCCATGAACCCTAAATACTAATACATCTGAGTATCTTGATGGAATAACACTGAATTCATGTATTTCTATACAAGAACTTATTATCTTTCCTATCCTATCATTTTTCTACAACAAATATCGATAATGAATATAGTTTTGATATTCTTTTTAAAATAGGTGTTACAATTGATGAATCTGTATCATCATATCTTATTCAGGCTACTCATTGCCTTGATCTAACAAATAACGTATTTTTATTTTATTTAGTTAATAATTAATTGTATGGTATTGTTAGTTAAGATCATTTAAGCCACCATTAAGAAAAATTTTAAATACTAAAATCTGAATACTCATTAGATATGAAAGATAGTATATTAAAACTATTTTTTAGTTTTTATAATTTCTACTGTGGCTTTAAAGTTTTTTTGATTTTCTCATCATATTCATTATTAGCTCAAAAAAAATATTTAAAATTATGCTAAATCAACCTAGTTTAATTTATGCCAATTTCTTTTTTACAGATATAGTTGGTTTATCAGATCCAAGATTGTCTACAAAAACCCAGATAAAAAAAATTGAAATGTTAAATAAATTGATAAAAGAATGTATTGCTTTTAAAACCACATCAAAAGACTCTCTTCTCGTACTTCCTACTGGTGACGGAATGGTAATTGGTTTCTTTCAAAGTCCTGAACTTCCTTTAAATCTCTCAATTGAGCTTCATAAAAAAATTGGAATGTACAATAGAGCCAAAATTCCTACAGAAGCATTACGCTTACGAATAGGAATCCATTCGGGTCCAGTTTTCGTAGTCAATGACGTTCTTGAAAATAAAAACATCTGGGGGCCTGGAATAATAATAGCTAGAAGAATAATGGATTTTGGTAATGACGGTCACATATTATTAAGTTCAAGAGTCGCAGAAGATTTAAGAGAACTATCTGATGAGTATAAAAAGATAATTAAACCATTACATGATTATACAATAAAACATGGACAACGAATTTTAATATATTCAGCCTATGGAAAGGATTTTGGTAATCCAAATGTACCAATAGGAAAATCTTATCAACGAAGTAAAATGAAGAAAGAAGTTATTAAATTAAGAAGAACTACAATCTATCCATATTTAGAAGTTAATGTGACTGTAAAAAATCCCGATACTATGCAATTAAAATACAAAAGGCTTTATGAAATAGAAAATATTTCCGATGATCCTATACATCAAGTATTGCATGGAATTGCAACAGATATTCCAAAAACATTTCAAGAATTAAATATAAAAGTATATGATAACGAGAATCAACCTTTAAAAATATCTAGTATAAGTGTTGATAAACCATTTCAGAAAGAATTCACTACAGTTTTCAATAAACCAATTATAAAAGGAGAAAAAGGGAAATTCTATGTTTTAGAATATGAAGTAGAAGAACCTGACAAATACTTTGAAAATGCATTTTTAGTAGATTGTCATGAATTTATAATAAATATTGATTATCCTATAACTATGACATCTCCAATAGTTTATGATGTAAATTTAGAGTCTCATGAAAAAAATTATTGTGATATACAGCCAGTAATTATAGAAAGTAATAAGGAACGTGCTATAGCAAGATGGAAAAAAAGAAATATTTTTCAAGGACAATCATTTAGACTTGAGTGGAAGTAAATTTATAATTCATAGAATGATGGTTTTCTTCAAATATACAAGCAATAAGAAAACTATTATTGAATGTAATTACATTTTTGAGTGTTGATATTACTAACAGTAATTATTAATAGCGATTTAATAACACCGTAGTTATTCTCTAATCTCCATACACCCAATATTTAAAAACTTTCATGAGAATAAAGATGAAAATGATAAAGATTATGACAAGTAAAATAATGATAAAATAGGAAATTTTAGGTTGTACAATTAGAGGTCGTTGATCTTTCTTTGTCGGTGTTGGTAACTCTTTTGTAACATTAGATTTTGTCGGT
>DASUZI010000257.1:0-10787 GCA_036376955.1 Nitrososphaeraceae archaeon | reverse complement strand
GAGTAGAGTCAACATTGCCCAATAAGGCGTTATTAATCATTTTAGAAAGTTGAGAATGAGAACTTTGATGTGAATGTGAATGTATAACTTGATATTCTTCTCCCCCCTCACTTAATATTGGTGTATCACTAGGAGTAGAGTCAACATTGCCCAACAAGGCGTTATTAATCATTTTAGAAAGTTGAGAATGAGAACTTTGATGTGAATGTATAACTTGATATTCTTCTCCCCCATCACTTAATATTGGTGTATCACTAGGAGTAGAGTCAACATTGCCCAACAAGGCGTTATTAATCATTGTAGAGAGAGTGGAATCCTGGACTCCCAAAGTAATCAAGTTAGAGGTATATACTTCTGCAGTGACATTGTCAATCGTAATACCTATCAACAATAGCGAAATGGCCAATACAATGAATAATAGTGGATATATCGTCTTTAATCACATAGTCTTACTCAATTAAGTATATTTGATTTGGGACTTTAGCATCTGTACTATTATATGGTTATAATAAGCAAGAAAATAATCACTAATATAACGACAGGTAATATTTTCGAAATATAGTGATATACAAATAAAATACAACAGTTTTATGGAAGAATTCATTACTACAAAAAACAATGTAATGTGTATAGAAAATAATACTAGATCATGAAGAAAGTAGCATAGAGTGAATTTGTATCCTTTTTTCAATATTTATTAGTTTATTATTATAATGTGTTACATCTGAAAAATATAAATTCAGTTAGGTGTATCATATATCCAAGTATAAAGTAACAAGTATTAATATTTATTAATATATACAATATGACTTTGAATTATTATTAATATCAATAATAAAATGAAGTTAGTGATATTATTTCTATGTTTCAAACTACTATACATATCAAATTAATTATGTGGGGTAATAACTTTATTTTTGTCATTCATCTCATTTATACAATATTTGATTATTCTATATTAGTAAATGCAAAAAATATTGTAAAATATGAATTTTCTTTGAATTTTTCTTTATCAAAGATACAATTTTTAAAAAAATTAACTTAGGTTTTGACTGCTCCAAGTACAATGCAGAGCAGAAACTAAATATTTATGTCTCCATAAATTCACTATATAATAATTTAAAATTTTTATTCAAAATTGTTATATATTTGTCATATATTTTTATCATGTAAATTAGTTAATTTTATGTGAGGAATAGACATCTATTTTTAAAAACGAATAAAAAGAAGATTATCTATACTTTGATGTGCAATTAACAAGTAAAAAAGTTAAAGATCATCATATTAAATATATTTTTGTGACAGGAGGTGTTCTTTCCGGATTGGGGAAAGGAGTCATTTCCTCTTCAATAGCTAAAATTTTACAACTAACCGGCCTTAATGTTTCTTGTGTGAAAGTAGATCCGTATGTAAACTATGATGCAGGAACTATGAATCCTGTTGCTCATGGGGAGGTATTTGTTACATGTGATGGTGGAGAATGTGATATGGATATAGGAAATTATGAGCGATTTTTAAATACAGAACTATCAAGGGACCATAATATAACAACAGGGAGAATTTATTCTGAAGTAATAAATGATGAGAGACAAGGTAAATATCTAGGTCAGTGTGTCCAAATCATTCCTCATGTTACTGATGCAATTAAAAATAAACTCAGGAAAATATCTATCCAAGAAGAGTTAGACGTACTGGTAATTGAATGTGGAGGAACTGTAGGAGATATTGAAAGCCTACCTTTCTTAGAAGCTTTTCGCCAAATGAAACTCGAAGAGGGTGATTATAATACGCTATTCGTTCACGTAACGTTAGCACCAATCTTGGATGTAGTAGGAGAACAAAAAACTAAACCAACACAACATAGTGTACAAGAACTTAGAAGGATAGGTATTAATCCAGATCTACTAGCGGTAAGATGTAAAAATACTTTATCTGATGATGCAAGAAGGAAAATATCTCTTTTTGCTAACATAAGTTCGAATTGTGTTTTTTCATGTCATGATGTTAAATCTATTTTTTTAATACCAGAAATTCTAGCAGATCAGGGAATTGTTAGTATAATAGAGAATAAATTAAGTTTACAAAATTTATTTATAAAATGGTCTAACTGGAAACTAATAGCAAAATCCTTTTCCGAATATAGTAAAAAAGTATACGTAGCCATAGTTGGTAAATATGTTTCCCTTCCAGATAGCTATGTAAGTGTGTATCAGTCTCTTTCTCATGCAGCAGCTATGCTGGGAAGTAAATTGGAAGTAACATGGATTGATTCTGAAAAATTTGATACTAATTCTAAAGAAAAAATTTTATTACTTAACAAATTTGATGGTATTCTTATCCCAGGAGGGTTTGGAAAACGTGGATCTGAGGGTATAATCAATGTGGCTAATTTTGCAAGAGAGGCAAATATTCCATTTCTTGGAATATGTTTTGGATTTCAATTGTCTATTGTTTCATTTGCTAGAAATGTATGTGGAATTGATAACGCTAATTCTACTGAAATAGATCCAAATACTCCCGATCCTGTCATTGAATTTATGCCTGAACAAAGAACGATAAATAATCTCGGGGGAACAATGAGATTAGGTAGTCATAAAATACTATTAACTTCCAATACTCTTGCATCAAAAATATACTCAAAGAATTTTATTATTAAAAGACATAGACACAGATTTGAATTTAATAAAAATTATTTGCCTATTTTAACTAAAAATGGAATGATTTTATCAGGATATTCAGACAATGAAAAAAGGACTGAGATATTAGAAATTCCTAATCATAAATTTTATTTTGCAGTTCAATATCATGCAGAATTTGACAGTCGGCCGGGAAAACCAGAACAGGCTTTTGAGGCATTTATTAAAAATGCTTCTCTTAAATCTTAAGCTCGTATGTTCTATGTCTGGCATCTCGTAATGATGTTTTCTTCTTTACATACCCTCTATTAACAAGATGACCTAAAGACAATCTGATAGTTCTTTCAGGTAATAAAGTTTTAGTAGCTAAATCCTTCTGGCTCATAGACCCTTCATATTCTAATATTTTCAATATTAATTTTGCACTTGGGGGCATATTCAATAATTCTTCAGCAATTTTTACTTTTTTAGCAATTAAAGAAGTAGCAGAGCCTTCACCAATCAATCTCACTAATTTTGCTGGGTATTGGTGTTTACTACAGGTTAAATTTTTTTTGATACCTAACCTTCTTCCACCATCTAAAACAACTTCACAATGATATCGACTGAGAATATCTGATATTTCCAGTATACAATTATCTGAAAATATTAATGGTCTTCTAGTATTATCTACAGAATTTACAGATACGGCTACAAAAACTTTCGAATTCTGTAGTATCATAGGACCTCCTGCAGACATTGAATAGGCTGTAGATCCAGTAGGAGTGGATATAATTACTCCATCGCTATTGTCATGCCAAACGTCATTTTTGTCAATACGTAGTATATGTTCCATTAATGTAGCACTTTTACTCGGAAATACTGCAACATCATTTAATACTGGTTCCATTTCCTTTCCATCTACATTTACTGCTAATCTAACAACTTCATCAATTCTATAATCATTTTTTTTCAGTCTTTGAATATTTGTTTCCAAATCACGTACATCTATTTGAGCCAAAAATCCAGTGGATTCAGATTCATATATACCTATAACTGGAGCAGATTCATCCACTACTTTATGAAAGTAATCCAACATCGCTCGATCTCCACCAACGATAAATACTAAATCGACCTGATTTGCTAGATTAACGTTATTTTCAGTCATGATGATAGTTTGAATGAAAGAATTATCAAGAATTTTTTGTATTTTTGAGATTAATAATGTATCCTGAGGATGAGCACCAGCTAGTGCGATTTTCATTATTTTCTATATAGTTACCTAATCTCTCATTTAAAGTTAAATTTTTGTGTCATTCTTGTTTAAATTTAGTATTTTGTGTAGGATTTCACCTTCTATACATTCGATTTTCAAAGCCATCTACATAATTAAAAATATGTTTAATTGATATTATGAATAAGAGTTAGTTTTACCAGAACCTTTAAAGTATGGATTCGGATTCATAATTATATGCCAAAGAAACGTACTAGTCGCGGACGTACTAAAGGTGGAAAAGGTAGTTCAGGAACTGTTCATTGTAGTCAATGTGGTGCTATGGTCCCCAGAGATAAAGCAAAAAAGATAACAGGCAGGATAACCTTAGTTGAACCTACTTTAGCTAAAGAGTTGAGAGCACAAGGTGCATATATTTCTCCAGCAACTGACGTAAAATTTTATTGTGTTTCATGTGCTGTTCATAGAGGGATCGTTAAGGTTAGATCTGAAGTAGAGAGAAGACAAAACACACGACTTAGATAGTATTCTATGTTATAGTTATAGTCTTATAAACAATAATTATTTTTGTTATTAATTTTTAAGTCTAGTCTTCCTGTGCCTACAAGGAGATTTATCTCATATAAAAGAAAGTTTTACATAAATTGAGACAGTTCTATAAATAGCCATAGCCCTGGAATTGACGAATACAAAATTCCTTATTTTAACAGAGCAAATAACCATACAGGACGAGAATTTGTGTCTTTATCGTAGATCAGATAATTATTTAGTTGGGAACAAATATCAAGATACAGGAAAGACAGTTTCTTTAATCCATTACTGACCATATCTAACGCTACCTTTTATTCATGTAATTTATTATTTTTGAATTTTACAATCCTGTTTCTCACGTGAAAATTTGTATAAATTACGAATTTTCTCTCATTTTTATTACTAGATTGGTTCCACTATGTGATAGAACTTGGAATTATTGTAATTATTATAAGAAATTTCTTCAATAGCATATCGAGTATTGAAAATTAAGTATTTGTTAACGACTTTTTTAACTCTATTCCTATTAATAAGAGGATCAAACTAGATGTGCTTTTAGCCGTTCTCTGGCTCCATTATCGTTTCTACTCATAACTTTACAATATAAATCTAATTGTTGCAATATAAAATAGAATTAAAGATAATATAAAATGTATTGAGATTAACCTACGACCTTATAACCCACAAGTAACTAGTTGAGTCAGACGCTCAACGTATTTGATCTATGAATACTCTTTGGTAATCTACATCTTAAGAAAATAAAATCTCTTTCAATGCTCATTTAATAAAAAAATATGCATTAATAAACACCATAGATTTTTAAAAAGGCCAAAGATGTCCCAGATTGTTCTGAACTAGATATTTTTTCAATGGCTCATCACTTTGTTCGCGTAAGCAACGATAACGTAACCATGTTATTATTTTAAAGACATATGATATAGGATAGAATGTTTCGAGATAAGTTTCTAAAAATTTTAATACCTTTTGCATTTTTATCTTATCATCAACACTTAACCTCTTTTCTTTTTTGAATTGAGAATTAAAATTTGAATAGATGTATGGTTGGCCATTATAATATCCAGGATTGGGAGAGATATTAGAAAAATTATTGTAACTATAAGAGTTTCCATTATAATCCATACTAATATTGTTATTTTCTTTTTTCCATAGATTATTATTGTTATTCATATTTATTTGCCAATAATCATAATCATGAATTTTCCCGCTTCTTTTTTCTTTTATTATATCGTCATTAATCTCATGGACATCTTGTAAGTGTCTCTCTAAGTTCCATTGTCTACTGAAGAGTCTATTACATATATTGCATTATTTCTTGTTCATATTATATTATTATTTCGATTCTGACCTTTAAAAAAGAAAAAAAATAATTTATCTAGAATTACTCGAGTTAGAGTGACTCGAGTAACTCCTCATAGAGTTAGTAACCGAAATATAGACTAAAACAATAAAAGATTACATGATCCAAACCTTTGAATCCAGTTCCATACAGACACGTAACTCCTCTTCTCATCTCTGAATATTACTAATGCCTTTGATGTATTGCGTAAACTCAATCCCAGAAATACAAATACAAAGAATACATAACTACTATTGTGGATGTCCTCTTTCTCTCAAATGTTATAACCATAATCTGAGAATTGAGACATTCATAGCTATAGATTTATCGTTAACTTAACATCTATGAAAATCTCTACCTGTATCAGGTCATCCTTATGTTCCTGTTAAGCGTAATATTCTATTATAATTCATTCATATTAAAAATTATCTAAAATAGCATATGCTAGATATGTCACTTTCCCTTCATTTTTATTTTTTTCATTCTTTTTATTTTATTTTTTTATTTAGGCTTACAGGCGGCAAACATCTATTCACCTTTTTATGAGGTAGTATTATAGCCTCTCGGAAATCGGTTCAGTCAGAGCCTCACTCTCATACGGAGTATGTTAACTTTGAACCTAGCCTGAATACTAAAGGGATTGGTATCCAATAAAGATTTTCATATAGTCAGATCATTATTTTTAAATATTATTTTATTTTAGTCGTAACTCATATTCTTTTTTTTATAGGATTTTTAATGTCTTATGCATTCTTTGTATAATCGTAATAATAGAAATTCCTATAACTATTATAACACCATATTCTAATGAATGGGAAAAAGGAAGCAATCCCATTATAGCAAGAATCAATATTCTTTCAGCTCTTTCTCCAAATCCTACTCCTCTTAGATCAATTCCTAACGTTTCTGCACGTGATCGGGTATAACTGACCAACAATGATGACGATACTGCTATTAGACACAATATGGGATCAGCTAATTCTCCGATCGCTATTCCTAAAAATATTATTGATTCCGAAATCTTGTCTAGTGTAGAATCAAGAAAAGAACCTTTTCTAGATGTTCTTTTAGTAATCTTAGCTACACTACCATCAATCACATCAAAGAACGCACCAGTTAATAATAGAATACTACCAATGGCTGAGAAATTTAGTATCGGATCTAGTTGTAAGGAATTAATACCAAAAATAATAGAAGAAATAATAGTTATAATGAACCCTATTAAAGATAATGTATTTGGTGATAACCCCAAAGATGAAAATAACACTCCAGTTTTATCCAAAATCGGTTGTAAATGTTCCCTAAATTTGTTTAGCAATAATCTAGACCGGTATTTTTAACCATTATCTCTTTATATTTTTAACATTTGAGCATTTTGATTGATGCAATTAAGAATAAATTAATTATATTTCTTAAAACTTGTATATGGTTGATTTCAACACGATTTTAGTTTTTGGTGCTCATCCTGATGACATAGAAATCGGGATGGGTGGTACGATTACAAAACTGGTACAGCTTGGTCATGATGTAATCATGGTTATAGCTACACTACCAAATTTTACTATTGCCGATAAAAAAGATGAAAGAAAATTGGAAGCCATATCTTCAGCTGCTATTTTAGGTTGCAACTCTCCTGAATTTTTAGATTTATCTCCGGAGGATATAGTGTTTGGTAGACGAATGGTATCTTTGGTTGATTCCTTAATAAAAAAATACAATGCAAATACAGTTTATACTCAGTGGATAGGTGACTCGCATCAAGATCATCAAATTCTTACCCAATCTGTTATTGCTGCGTCACGTGATGTTAATAATTTGTATATGTATGAAACAACAATACCTGGAGGCTTAACAGAAAAAACCTTTAGGCCACAGTTATATATTGACATTACTAAAGAACTAGAAAATAAAACAAAATCGTTAAAGTGTTTTAAATCACAGGAATTGAGATGTGGTCCTTTTTGGATAGATGCTATTGTAGGACGGTCAATCTTCCGTGGATATCAAATTAATACAAAATATGCTGAGGCATTTGAAATTGTGAAAACGGTTAGGTTTTAGATAAGAAAAAATGTAACTCCTATTTATCAGTGCTTCGCCGTTGGGAAAGTTTTTTATAAAGAAGAAGAAATAAAGCTTGTCCGGTGAGAGCAATAACCACAGATAGGGCTATACCTGTAACTTCAATCAATCTCCCTAGCAAAATCATTAAGGTAATTTGGAGTATTTGATAAATAATTGCTCCAATAACTACTCCTCTTGTATTACCTTCACTTAAGAATTTTGAATTAATAATATATGCAATCATCATTGGAATTATTCCAATGCTAATTACTCTTATAGCATCTAATGAATTCTGGTAATGAGGAAAAAATATATTTATAATAGTTGGACTCAAAAAATAAAGTAACACTGCGAGACCTATAGATAATCCGAAACCTATTATTCTTAATTTTGTTTTTTTGTTTCCACTTGATTCCTCTGGAATAAGATATTGGAAAAAGCTAATTGGAATCATTCCAAGAAACATTAAAAATTGAAAGCCCAGTTGATAGTACCCTAATATTGCATATCCAAATATTGGAGGTATAATAATTTTATCGAAGTACATCAATAATGCATTTGACATGTTGAATGAATAACTATGTAAAGCAAATTTCATTTTTCCACTAATCTCGCTAAAATCTCTATTAAAATATTTTATTGAATGAATATACCTATGACTAAACAAGAAAAAAGAGATTGTAAAGCCAATTATAATCCCAGGGATTCCGATTAGATAATAAAGTACGATGGAAAGTAAAAGTTGACACCCTCTTGCCCCAATATTTGCAATTGCATATTGTTTATATGATTTTCTTCCAAGAAATTCGTATATACTCATCATCCAAAAACTCATCCCGACTACGAAAAAACCTAATAACCAGTCTCGCTGTGCAACAATTAATGCAGCAATAATGCTTGAAATTAATACAACCTGGTTTGCGGCAACATGAATTTTTTTATGTCCTTTAGGTATAAAAGTTGTAATGGCTGTGTTCAAACCCAAAAGGGCAAAACTGGAGGCCAAGGAAGCCATTGAAATCATATAACTAGTTTTTCCATATTCTTCTACACTCTGTAATGATGCTAGCAAAAGCCAAAATCCTCCTGTTAATATAGCACCAACGATATTTCCGATTATGATATATACTAAACCTTTATTGGATTTTAGAAACCTGAGCAATAATATTCACGTTATCTTTTATCTATTAAGTAAGACTATCAATAAAATGGTTTTTGTTGTTTAATAAAGTATTTTTCTTAAGAAGACATGGATATATGAATTTTAATTTATAATATAATAGAACCAGTTGTTTTATTAGCCTATAATATATTTATAAATAATTATCTTAAATAAAAGATTAAGAACTATATAATAGATCAAAAATATGATTAATATTTATAAAAAATAATTCGGCTTGCTATAAATATTCAGAAATCTGTTTTAGATAAATGAATGAGAATATTTTAGAAAAACTAAATTACATAATTAATATATGTATTAATAATATTTTAATTTGCAAAATAACTGTAGAGGATATAGGGGTATTTTTAAATAGTAGAATAAATGTTAGAAAAATCTAGGAGCAAATTATATGAAAAATTCCGATAGAAAATTTCAGTTGTTATCGGCTGTACTAATTATTCTCTTTTGTTGTATTTTATTACTTAACTCAAATTATGTATCAGTTGAATCTCAAAATTCACCAACATTTCTTACCCTTACTGGCTCTAATTTTTTAGATGTTGAAAATAGCGAAAGATTACAGTTAAAAGACTTTACATTATCTACTTGGTTTAGAACAGATAAGCAGGATTATTTAGAACCTGGCACAATTGTGAACAAAGGTGGAATGAATGATGACGCTCCTGGAAAAAATATGAATTTTGGTATTTGGATAACTCCAGAAGAATTTCTCCAAGGAGGATTTGAAACCCAAAGAGGTACCAATATTTTCGTTACTTCTAAACAAAAATTTAATGATGGAAATTGGCATAATGCTATACTCACTAACGATGGCTTGTTTTTGAAACTGTATGTAGATGGGATTGAAATTGGTAAAATATCTACATTAGGAGCTATACCTGATATGGAAGGATTGCAGTCTATTAGAATAGGTGCCAATTCACTTAATCTTGATAAATTTTTTACTGGAGATATAGATGAGGTAATTCTTTGGGAACGGGCTTTATCGCTAGAAGAAATTTTTAATTTTTACAATTACGATGAAATTCCATCAAATGGTAGAATCTTATATCTTCCTTTTTCAACTGTTTCTCCCATTCAGTCATCTTACAAATATCAACCGTTTAAAACATTTGAACAATCTGACAAGGAAGTGATTGATAAAGAAGAGTCATTTCGTCTAACTAATTTCTCACTAGGAACATGGTTTAGAATTGATAGAATAGATCATAATGGTCCTGGAATTCTATTAAATAAAGGTGGTTTTGGCGGAGAACGTCCTGGCGAAAATCTTAATTTTGGTATATGGTTGAACCCATCAGAGACTATTGAAGGAGGGTTTGAAACTAAACCCGGGACAAATGTATTTGTATCATCACAGGGAAAATATAATGATGGCCTTTGGCATTATGTATTATTAACCTATGATAATAAAATTTTAAAACTATATATTGACGGTGTTCTTGTAGATAGTAAAATTACTTCTGGCGCAATTCCTGATACAAGTGGAAACCAGAACTTTGTAATCGGTGGAAATTCTTTTATGGATGACAAGTTCTTCAAAGGAGATCTCGATGAGATTAGAGTTTGGAATAGAACACTTGATGCAGAGGAAGTTTCTGAAGGATTCGACAAAAATATTTTCAATACTAACGGAGAGATTTTTTATGAGTCTTATTCTAATAAAGACACACCAACCCCCCCATCTACAGAAACTCCAGACACACAAACACCAACCCCCCCATCTACAGAAACTCCAGACACACAAACACCAACCCCCCCATCTACAGAAACACCAGACACACAAACACCACTAAGTAA
>DASUZI010000256.1:0-7853 GCA_036376955.1 Nitrososphaeraceae archaeon | reverse complement strand
TGTACGAAGGGCCGCTTTGTGGGCGGTTTTGTACGAAGGGCCGCTTTGTGGGCGGTTTTGTACGAAGGGCCGCTTTGTGGGCGGTTTTGTACGAAGGGCCGCTTTGTGGGCGATTTACCTAACTCACAGTAACCTGATTTATTATATCGCGATATCATATGTTTACATATGATAGCGGTTATATAGAAATAGAAGTATATATGGATATTTATTAATTATTTTTAGCCTAATTCTACTATCGATCCAATACTTCTTTTTTACCTATTTAAAGAAAATTATATTTTAGGATGGTATCCACATAACACTTGGATAACTTAAGATCTAACTGAATAAACAAATGAGATTTCAGTATAATAAAGGATCGGTAGATGGTAATTATTTTGACCTAGAAAAAAATCTTTTGGGCTTAATAAAAGATAGTTTATGGTCGGACAAAAGAATATCCCAATCTATCAACAACATAAATAAAGTCATCAGTATACCTACCACATTCATAATTATCAAAGTTTGAAAATCAGAATTTAACATTTCTTTAAACGAGTTAAAGAATAAAGATGATATATAGATCATAATTAAATAGACAAGAAATCGACCTGTCCAAAACCCTATTACTATACCAATAGATTTTGCATTGAGTAGTCCATAAGAAATAAATAGCATGTTACTAGGTAATGGAAGAAGTGCAAATAATAAAGTTCCAATAAAATATCCGTACCGAGTTTTTTCTAAAAATTTTCTTAACTTTTCCAAACTATATTTTCTTCGATCGTTTATAGCTTTTCTTCCGAAACTACTTAATTTCAATAATAATAAACGACCAGCAATTGCAGCGGTAGCTCCGACTACAGATAATAAAAATGGATTTAATTGTTCATCTAACGAATATGCGGAAACAACTACAATCCATGTTGGGGGAGTTAATACAGGAATAACACTTAATACAAATATTAAAAAAAATACAAACGGATATGCATATTCAAAAAATAATGTGTTAAAAAAATCATATAATAACAATTCCAAATATATTCTATTTTTTATATAGTTTAGGTATTTTATTTTTATCTATTTCATGCATTAAAATACTAAGACTAATATTATTTCAACAAGATTATTATCCCAAATTTTATTTTTGTAAAAATAGTTTACAATGGAATACCTTCAAATATTAATATTAAAGAATAATAAAGAAACTATAAATTTGTTGGACATTTATTGTTATGGTAGGCTTGACTACAATAATTATACTAAATTAGAAGAAAATCTAGAGAAATGAATGAACATAACATCTAGTTTATTTTATAATAATTGGATCTCATACTTTATTCCACATGAACCTTTGAAAGACTTTATTATTCAGTTAACATAAATATTGTCTCTCGTAAATATTTAATATTCATGAATTTATTTAATTTTTTTAATAAACATAAAAATTATATTCTTTTTAATAAGAATTTAATTATTTCAGGTATATTTGCGTTTTTTGCAGGTGCAATATTTACACAATTATATTCAGAATATGATCATAATAATTTTAGAAATTCATTTATTACATTGATAATAGAATATGGAGTTTATATACCATTATTTATTATACTGTATTACTTTGAAAATAAGAACAAATATTTAGACAATTTAACCAATAAAAGAAATTATACTTTAATCAAAAAAGATATTATAAAATTGTTAACTGTTTTTCTCTATATCAGAGATAGTCTTTTCAATATCAAAAATAGCAATTCATTATCAATTACTTCAGATATCAGTTGAACCATACAAGGCGTCTATGCTAGGGTCAATATGTGCGTGGATTATATTCTTTGTAGTAATAAATTATAGTATAAAAACAGTTAAACTTTTTAAAAAATAAAATATTAATCTATACTTTACCAATAATAATAAAAGACTGAAATGTTATAAATGCTATGGCTAAGTATGGTATAGTTTGGATATCCGAGTCTTCTACCCGTATTTTACTTTATTCAAACTATGATAATTAACTCATTTTAATTTTAATAATACAAAAATCTATTAAATATATATAAGATATTAACATTCTTACGTTCATACACTAATTTTCATCTTTTAGAATTAACAATATAGTTTTATATTAGGTTAGCCTAATATAACTATCTGGAAATGCATTGGCATAATTAGTTCATTCAACACTCATTCCGGCATATACCAATCTATGCCGGAATAGATAAAAAAAAGTTGGTATAAGTATTCATATTTTCTACATCGATAATTGTCTTTTAAGTAGTGAACAAACTACTACCACTAAAAAAGATATTTTAATGAACAGAAATCCGTATTATTAATAAACTAGTAATCACAGCTCATATTTTAGATTATTATCCACAGAAGTGTAATAACTTGAAATCCAGAGTACAAGTAAACGAAAGGAACTCTCCTAAAGAGTATTGTAGTTGGCAAGAAGTAGAATTCCTTACAAGGATTCTTGCAAATAAAATAATGTCATGCAGAAAAAAGTATGATTCTATTCTGAGTATAACAAATGGTGGAATTATTCCAGCTCGATTAATTGCGCGAGAGCTTGATATTAATTATATACAATTCATACAAATAAGAAACAAAAAATTATTCAAAGAGGAGATGCCTTTATTGAATGAGGAAAAAAAATATCTTGTTATTGATGAAATATACGATACTGGCAATATATTTTCCCAAGTCCATGATGCTGTAAAGTCGTTTAATTGTGATTTTGCATTTCTTATAAGTAGATACAAAGAGATTAATAGTGATCGAATAATATATGTTGGAAAAATACTGAATCACAACAAATGGATTGTATTTCCATGGGAATGAAAGAAATATGATTGATATTATTATTATATAATTATCTAAAATCTTATCGGAAAAATCAATAATATTCTTTATGATGAAGAAGCAAAATACGTCAATATAGGTACACCACTCCCACCAAGATAATACAAAAATGTTGTAAATCTTACTAGCAACAATAAAAATATTAGACTTGTAAATTATTATGTTAATTTAGTAAAACTTAAATCTAACTATAATTGAGTTGTTATGTGACTCAACATCGTCCAGATGGAATTGTTATGATTGCTATTCTTATGACAATTGGTGGAATAATACTCTTATTTACTGGAATTACTCCTTTAATTATAGGTCCTTTAATTAGCATTAATATTTCTGATTATGAAATTAATCAATTAGGATTACTTATTACAATAGGTGGTTTAATATTAGTAGCACTGGGAATAGCAAGCTTCATTGTGTCATGGGGTCTTTTAAAGGGAAAAAGATGGGCAAGAACAATTACACTCATAATCAGTATAATTGCAATAATATTTGCAATTATTTCTCTTGTAAGCAGTGAGGATTTGATACATATTATAGAAATAATAGTATATGGTATAATAATTTACTATATGTTTACAGACAAAGTAAAATTATTTTTTGGCAGGGTTAAGGAACCAACCACCTAATTTCTTTTCTACCCTATTAAGTAAATATTTTCAAGTTTAATCTTGATAATATTACTATCAAAATTATTAATTAAAAGGAAATACTTTCCTATTATTTATCAAATCAATTAAAGATGAAAATGACTGTTAACCTTATTTCTGGATTTTATTTGTCTCCTCAAAATAGGACATAAATATTATACAAAAGTAGATCAAACGTAATCTAATTTAATTAAAGAAACCTTAATTTCTCGTTAAGGTATATCTAGAAAAATATATCCTTACTTTAAATGGGTTTAGTCATTTTTGAAAGAAAAATTAAAATATTCTGTTAAATTGGTCTAAATGTTGAGTCAATACTATAATACATGTATGGACTATCTGTATCTTCTTCAGTCGGGTTAAAAGATACACTTATTATATTAATTTTTAGTCTCTTCTTGTTATCTGCATTCGCATTCCGTACTTGGGACGCAATGTTATCAGAGGTTTCAAAACAACTTTATTTTCTTGTATACTATTCATTTTCCACAATCTGTTTATAATAGCTGTAATAAGAATTGCTTCCATCCATGCAAATGGTTCTCCAACACAACTTCTAATTCCACCACCGAAAGGATAATAGCTAAATCTTGGTAAGTTTTTCTTAAATTCATCTGTCCAACGATCAGGATAAAAAGCATCTGGTTGTGGAAAATAAATTTGATTACGGTGCATTACATACTGACTCATCAAGATTATTGATCCAGAAGGAATAATGTATTTTCCGATTTTGCAATTATTAATGGCTTGACGTCCTAAAGCCCATGCAGGTGGATAAAGTCTCATAGATTCTGTCAATACTTTTGTAGTATATTCAAGTTTCTGAATATCATCAAACGAAATTTCTATTTTGTTGCTAAGAATAGAACTAACTTCTTCTTGAAGTCTTAAATCAATTGCAGGATTTTCTGATAACAAATAAAATGTCCAAGTTAATGCATTGGCAGTTGTTTCATGTCCTGCCAAGAATATTGTCATTACTTCATCTCTTAATTGTTGGTCACTCATCTTTTCTATACCAGTACTATCATACTGTGACTGTAGAAGAGTGAATAACAAATCATTATCTTTCTTTTCATTTTTCTCTAGTTGCATCCTATGTTCATTGATCATTCTATATACTATTGAATCCAAATTTTTTCTTGCTTTTTGAAATCCCTTGTTTATCGGTAAAAGCGGTATCTTTTCTATTAATTCACCAAACGGCATCAAAAGGCGATTGAAATATTCCATACATATTAGAAGTGAATCTCCAATTTCATCATCTTCCTTTTTAATATCATAACCTAATACGGTTTTACTTATAATTTCCAAGGTAAGATGTGTCATCTCTTTATGTATATCTATTACTGACCCATCCTTCCAGTGATCACATAAATTAAGTGTTTTTTTTATCATCACATCAATATATGATTTGATTTTTTTGGGATAAAAAGTTGGTTGTATTAAGCGTCGTTGTTTATCATGATAATTCCCCTCACTAGTAAGTAAACCCAACCCCAAAAGACGTTTTGATACCTGTAGCCCTCTACTTTTGATAAAATTCTTGTAGTTGGTTACTAGTACATCTTCTATGTAATTAGGATGATTCAAAAAATAGACATTTTGTTTACCAAATTTAAAATGAGACACATCACCATATGTTTGAGATATATCAGTTAATGTTTTAAGAGGATCCCGTAGAAATTTGCGTTCAAGGGTATAGGGGAGTATATCTTTTGGCCCTGGAGGATATTTGATATCATCTTCCATTCAATATTCTTCTCTTTGGCATTCTTATATTGGTTTAGGTTTAATCATAATTTCAACCGGGTAATTGGTTACCAAGTATATTAGAATTTATTAATTAAAATAAAATAATATCTTTACTTAATAATTAAAGGTACATAATTAAAAAAAACGATATTAGTTTGTTATGTTAAATGGATGTCTAGAGATGAAGTAACAATTCCTTAAAGTGAGTCTAACATCTACATCTTAGTCAAAGTATTAAACTATTAAATAATACCGAATACAATTTTTTTTTATTAAAGGATATACCTCCTCTTATATAACATATAAATTCGAGTATTGTATCATAAATCTTATCTATGATTTATCAGATTAATTTCTTAACCATGAAATTCACTATAACTAATATAAAACAAGTTCAGTTATTAACTTCAACGATACTAGTAGTAGCAGCAACATCACTTTTATTATTTGGAGGCAGCAGTATTTATAATAATAAAATATATGGTCACAATTTTGCTGGGGATGAAAGTGCCTCATTTTTAGCATTAATGGATCAAATTCAAACCGAGATGAGTTTAATTAATACGAATTTGATTGATAATAACCAATCATTAGCTAAAGATCATTTAAAACAAATTAATGAACTCTATACAAAAAATATAAAGAAAGAGATTGCTGAAAGAAATGAAAGAATTGCAAATGAGATATCATCAATTATAAATGAAACGAATATTGTTATAGAAAAAAATAATAATAATCAAGACATAAGTGATTCAGTAAAAAATTTTAATGATGTTATAGCAGAAGCAATATCAGTAAGAATCGATTCAGATGCATTGACTAATGCAACAATTAATGCATTACATTTTGCAAATTTGATAAATTCGATTGACCTATCCTATGCTAATGCGATTGGTACAAAACCTATGAATATGTTAGCTATGAATATGGGTAATAATAGTAATATGTCTCATGGAAATAATACTAATAATAATACAATGCCAAATATGAAAATAAATCATGGAGATAGTATGAGTAGTATGAGCAAACATACAGATAATAAACCAAATACTACTGACAATATTACCATATCTAATATGGCTTCATATCAAACAGCCAAAGAATTAACCAATGATGCAATACAATTATTTAATTCTACAATCAAGCAAAATATACCTTCCAATGCTACAGAGAATTCAAAAGATATAGAATCAGGTCTTCAACAACTTAAAAATATGATAGAATCAAAGGTTTCTTATAATAAAATAATGGGAATAATACATGGAACAATACAAACCAATACGCTAGAAGTCTTTAACTTACCACTGAAGACATCAAAATGATGGAGTTTAAGATAACTCCAAATAGGTCTTTTTCATTTTTTAGTTATCTTTTATCAATAAAGAAATAACTTTATTTATCATTTTTCCCGTTTTTAATAATATTTACATAATTGAAATAAACATAATCGTAACTGTCTTCCATTATTTATCTCATAAACATATATATTCTGTAATTGTAGTTCAACTATGGAATTTGTTATCTAACAATTTTTGATATTATACTATGTTAAATATAGCCATAAATGATATAGAGTATTTTGTAGATATAAATTATTTGTATTTGTTTTACATATAGAGATACATTCGTCGAATACTCCACAAACTTTATTGCTATTTATTTTTATATATTATTTGTTGTATTGGTAGCACCTACTCCAATATGATTACGTAATATCCAGAAAAGCAACTACATTAGCAATGTAGTAGTTTGGTAAAAATAGTCTTTTTACCAACTATTACATAAAATAAAAATAGAAATATCTATTGTTAGTATTAATTGAATTAAAGTATGAAAATAATGTTAATTATTAAGATATATTATTTTAATTTTTTCTCCAGGTTTAATATATTGTACATTTATAGAAATATAATTGGTACATTGTTAATTGAAGTAGGATATAGTAAGCTTTTTTTAAAGTATAAATGTGATGAATAAAGAGTCAATTAGTTTTTATACACTAATGATAATTTAATATTGTGAATTACAAAAACGTTATTGCTTCAACTATGGATGGAGTGGTAATAACATCAAATCTAGACTCGAAAAAAGTTATAATAATATGTGTTTACAGGTTTGTAATAGAGTAGTCGACTTTTTATAATTTATTGGAAGCTTCACTTTGATCGTAATTTCAGGAATCGACTTATATAAATATCAAATAAAGTTGGATATGATCTAACCTAATATAATACATGTTCAATTTGGCTCGTAATATGTATTTAATTGAATATTAAGTTTTAATATTTAGATACATATTTGTAAATATAAGGATTAAGGTTGATTCATAGAATGATAATACAAATTATAATAGTGATTAATTTTTGTCAAGTTGTACTAAGAGAAATATTCCTCTAAAAAAATAAGAAATTCTGATAATTAATAACTATCCGAGAAATCGTATTCTTCACTTATATCATAGTCTGGTTGATATTTCATGTATTCTCTATCGTATTCCTTATCATACTGTTTGTATTCGTCTCTGTCCTTTCCGTTATCATAGTCTCTGTCCTTTCCGTTATCATAGTCTCTGTCCTTTCCGTTATCATAGTCTCTGTCCTTTCC
>DASUZI010000255.1:0-27869 GCA_036376955.1 Nitrososphaeraceae archaeon | reverse complement strand
ATCCGCATTTGAATCCCATTTTGTTATCCTAGATCTAAGATGTAAACGCTGAAACAATGTAGTTTGTCTTACAAGTAATAGATTGCTCTCTTTATGCAAGTATATAGGGATCGTGTGATGTATGAGAATAAGAAAGAATTTATTTGCTAATCTAACATATTGAAGTGTGATATATTTAATAATCAACAGTATGATGTTGTTTTCGAAGAATTTTTCGGGAGGTGCTAGGAAGTAAGGTATATTTATAAACAGAATTTTATTTTTATTAATAAATATTTTTAAATCTCTTTGTGTAGTTAGATTATTAAGTAATTATTATGGAGTCTATTTGCTATTCTCAAGCCTGTAAATCTATTGCTATGGAATTGGAAAATAATATTAATATTATGTCACCTAAAGAAATCAACAAAATTATAAGTTTAACATGTTCTGCGTTTAAATTGTCTGTGGTTCCCAAGAAAGAGCATATTATACCATATCTTTCAAAAAATAGTAATTATAGGAAAATTCTAGTAGTTAGACCAGCAAAAACTGCGTCTGGTGTTGCAGTAATCGCAGTTATGCCAAAACCATACGATTGCCCTCATGGCAAGTGTATTTATTGTCCAGGAGGATTGGAATATAATACTCCAATGAGTTATGTTGGTACTGAGCCGGTTACAAAAATAGCTCAGTCTTTCGAATATGATGCATATTACCAAGTTAAGTCAAAACTTAATCAACTCTATCGAAGAGGTCATAATATTACTAAAATTGAACTTGTAATTGTGGGTGGAACTTTTCCATTCATGCCCGAAAATTATCAAAGAGAGTTCGTTAAAAAATGTTTTGACGCTTTAAATGACGATCTTTCGTCAACCAGTCTAGAAGAATCGTTTAGAAAGAATGAATACGGTAAGATTCGGTGTGTGGGATTTACAGTAGAAACAAAACCTGATTATTGTAAAGAAAAACATGTAGATTTGATGTTAGAACTCGGAATAACGAGGATTGAAGTGGGTGTCCAAACAATGCAGGAGAATATTTATAAAGATGTTAACAGAGGACACAATTTAAGAGACATTAAAAATTCATTCAAAACTGCAAAGGATTGTGGATACAAAATTGTAGCACATATGATGCCTGGCCTGCCTGGAGCTACACCAGAAAGTGATATTCTGGGTTTTAAAACATTGTTACAAAATAATTCATTTAAGCCTGATATGCTGAAGATATATCCTACACTGGTCCTAAGAAATACAGGATTATATAAACTATATATGAATAGAAAATATGAACCTTACACCGAGGATGATTTAGTAAATATTCTTGTAGAAGTAAAAAAATTAATGCCGCCTTGGGTTAGAATAATGAGAATTCAAAGAGAAATTGAGAGTTCTGATATTATCGCAGGAGAAAAAAAGGGAAATATTCGACAAATAGCCTTAACAAAATTAAAGGATCTTGGCTTAAGATGTAATTGCATAAGGTGCAGAGAAGCAGGACTCCAAAAACTTAAAAATCTAAAAAATGAGGAAATAACACTTAATAGAATTGATTACATAGCATCAAAAGGAAGAGAAGTTTTTTTGTCCATGGAAAATAATGATAAAAATATATTATTTGGATTCCTGAGATTGAGAAATATTCCATTTTCACGTAGAAAGGAATTAAAAGATGACAATTACAAAGGTTCTGCTATAATTAGAGAATTACATGTATATGGTCAAGTTGTAGATGTGGGAGAAGAAAACAGCTCTTTCTCGTTTCAACATAGTGGTCTTGGTTTACGTTTAATGGAAGAAGCAGAAAAAATAACTAAAGATGAATTCCATATAGATAAATTATCTGTTATAAGTGCTATTGGAACTCGAGCGTATTATAGGAAATTAGGATATATTCAAAACGGTCCATATGTTACAAAACAATTAAAATAAATAGATATCATTAAATTTAGGTTATAGGGTTGTTACGATATAAAGTTGTTTTTGAATAGAATGCTGCCCTTATAATTTTCTTTCCACTTAATTAACAAAAAATGTTACTGAATTTTTTTGTTTCTTAATAAAGAAATCATATATATTTTATTCTTATAATAAAAATTATCCATACTAAACTTTATTTTTATGTAACCAATTAACCGAAAAAACATTTAAGAAAAAGCTTTAAAGACTGTTTACATAGTGTTAAATTAAAGAAAACACCAACTATTCAATAAAGTTATTTACTAGGATTAACTAAGTGGACCCCTATTTCTCAATGATAAAATACTTATAAAAATAATGCATTCTAGCTTGTATAGGATGATCTTCTTTATAGTTTTTTATATTTTTGGTATTTCTAAATATAGTTTTCAAAATATATGGATTACAAAAGAAGAATTATGAAAAGAATACTATTAAGTAGAATAGCACAATTTTTAATATTCTAAATACTGATTAAAAAAGATTCAAGTTTTAACGGGTTGCATGAGATTTCCAAATGCTGGATAAATGTTGTCTTCTAATCTTCTGCCAAGATTAAGGAGGAGTCGACTATATAAATTAAAAAATTAAAACAAACAACATATTTTATATTATTTTTCATATTTAAGTAGATCATTGTACTAATGATATAGAATTGCTAGATTATGAACTATATACAATAGGATTAAAAGTAGAAGTATACTTTAGAATTATAACAAATCAAACTTGTTAAAATAATAATATGGTATGATAAAATGAGAGAAAATATTATTGGAAAAGGAACCTGGCTCGATAAAGTAGCAAATAATCTTATCATTAGAGAAAAAAAATTAAATCGAAATATGAACTCAATTAGAGTAGAAAGTGGATTAGGAGCTTCGGGAATACCTCATATAGGCAGTATGGGAGATGCAGTCCGCGCCTATGGGATAAGCTTAGCCTTGCAAAATTTAGGATATAATTCTGAATTAATCGCTTATTCTGATGATATGGATGGATTAAGGAAAATCCCTTCTGGATTTCCTCCATGGCTCAAAGAGCATATTGGTAAACCTGTTTCCCAAATTCCAGATCCATTCGGAGATTGTCATAATTCTTATGGTTTTCATATGAGTAGTTTACTTCTTGACGGATTGAATAGTGTTAGCGTTAAATATATATTTAAAAGTGCTACAGATGTCTACAAAAGTGGTATATTAATCGATGTCATTGATCAAATTCTTACACAAAGTGAATATTTGGGTCAAAAAATTTCAGAATTTGTCGGCCAAAATAAGTTCCTAAATGAGTTACCTTATTTCCCTATTTGTAAAAACTGTGGAAAACTTTATGTAGCTCATGCGTATAAATATTTACCTAAAAATAAAAAAGTATTATATGAATGTTCAGACACAAAAATTGGAGATAATGAAATTAAAGGATGTAGTTATAAGGGAGAAGCTGACATTGGAAAGGCTGAAGGAAAACTAGCTTGGAAAGTTGAATTTGCTGCACGTTGGAAGATATTTGATGTTCGATTTGAAGCGTACGGGAAAGATATTATGGATTCTGTCAAAATAAATGATTGGATTTGTGAAGAAATATTACACTTTCCACATCCTCTGCATATAAAATATGAAATGTTTTTGGACAAGGGAGGCAAAAAAATAAGTAAATCTACAGGTAATGTTTTAACCCCACAAAAGTGGATGAAATATGGTACACCTCAATCTATTCTTTTATTATTATTCAAACGTATAATTGGAACAAGACACATATCAATCGACGATGTTCCTTCATTAATGGATGAATACGATCTTTATGAAGACTTGTATTTTGGTAAGTTAAAAGAAACCAATGAATCAAAGATTATTAAAGTGAGAGGAATTTATGAATATGTTAACCACCTCAATCCACCAAATAAAAATTCTAACCACGTACCATATAGATTACTTGTTCAACAAACATCCCTTTTTGAAGGAGAAGATCGAGTAGACAAGGTATACGAAAGACTTAAAAAATATAGATTAGTTAGTGAAAAATCAAAAGAGTTGATACAGAAAATTCAACTAGCCTTTAATTGGTCACAAGATGTTTCAGGAAATGAAGAATATCAGAATATAATATTGGATATAGAACAAAAGAAAGCATTAATGGAATTAGTATCAAATCTAAGATCTTATCAAATAAAGGAGGATAATGATGTGGCAAATGATATTCAAACTTTAATTTATGAAGCTTCAAAAAAACATGAAATAGAACCAAAAAATTTCTTCAGACTACTCTACCAAATACTGATTAAATCTGAACGGGGACCTAAACTTGGAAATTATTTGGTTGATCTAGGAATAGCTAGAACATGTGAAATAATTGAAAATTATATTTAATGTCCTCTTTTAATTTTTTTTATATTTTACAATAAACTAGAACTAATTAGTATCAAACAATAAAAATCAGTTACCTTATACGAATCAAATAATAATTTTAGATTTTATCATCCTTTGATAATTACAATTTAACATTAAAATATATAAATCTAACATTAGGACACTAATAAATTAATATTTTATAAAAACGAATATAATTATTATAATATTGGTCATTGTTAATAAATAAATCCTATATATTACTATCGGAAATTACGAGAAAATATATTTCTTATTTTCAACTTTTCCAATTACTTTTCCATTACCTTTTGAATCCACTACCCCAATTTGGGAGACTTTTATATTATATTTTTCTATTATGCTCACTGTCTTATCAACGTTAATCTTTGGAAGAATTATACAAAAACCTATTCCCATATTAAAAGTTCTATACATCTCTCTAAGATCTATTATGCCGTCTTTTTGGATTTGCTTGAAAATGCCAGTAGGAGGAGATAATTGGGAAAGATTATACCTTACTTTATTATTTAATCGTTTTAATTTGGTGAAAGACCCTCCTGTTATGTGTGCTAAACCATGTATTGTAATTTTTCTATCCTTGATCAATTCCATTATTGGTTGAACATAAATTCTGGTCGGAATGAGTAATTCTTCTCCAACAGATCTTGTTATAAATTCAGGAATTTTGTCGAGAGAATATTTTGATAATACCTTTCGTGCTAATGTATAACCATTTGAATGCAAACCACTGCTTTCTAATCCTAAAATAATGTCCCCAATTTTGATCTCATTCCCTAGAATAAGTTCCTTATTTTGTGTCATTCCGATTGCAGTGCCAGCAAGGTCAAACACATCCTCACTTTCACCTGCTAACAATTCAGGAACTACAGCAGTTTCACCTCCAACAATAGCTATTTTTGCTTTTTTTGCTCCCGAGACCAATCCTTTCATAATTTTTTTTACTAATTCATAGTTAACTTTTTTTAAACCTATGTAGTCTACAAATGCAAAAGGTTGTGCACCTGTACAAATAATATCATTTACATTCATGGCTATGCAATCGATACCTATTGTATCAAAACATTTCATCTGCTGCGCAACAAGAATTTTAGTTCCAACGCCGTCTGTATGTAATGCTAGAACATTATTTCCTATAGTTATTAAGCCAGAATAATGGCCAAACCCCAAAGTAATTTTTCCAATATCTGGAAAAGAATATGATTCAGTAATCATTTTTCCAATCTTTCTTTGTGTAGAATGAATTTTTCGAATATTTACTCCTGCTTTATCATAAGTATTAATATTTGAGTCAGCCAATGTATCATTATTTCAGCAAATTTATTGCTAATAAAACTTTTTTTGGCTATGAAATAAATTTGTTATTATGAACTGCCCACTCAAAAATTAGATATTAATAAAAGATCGATTTAATAATAATATATAATGTAACAATAATTTAAATATTGAAAATTTTAGATATTGCAAATTGTATTATTGAATTTATTAGACTAGAATTATCCACAGCTCAATCTCAAGGTGTAGTATTAGGTTTAAGTGGAGGAATTGACTCTTCTGTTGCAGTATGTTTAGCTACTAAAGCATTGGGTAACAAGAGAGTATTAGGATTAATTTTACCTGATAGAAACGTTTCAAAGCAGAATGATCTAGAAGACGCTGTTGAATTATGTAAAGAATTGGATATACAATATCAAATAATCGATATTACAGAAATTAAACAAAAATACATAGATCTTCTGCCATTAGAAAAAGTATCTATAGGTAATCTTACTGCCAGGATTAGAATGACTCTTATTTATTACTATGCCAATTTTTTTAACAGATTAGTTTTAGGTACATCGGACAAAAGTGAAATTATGATTGGATACTTTACTAAATTTGGGGATGGTGCATCTGATCTTCTTCCGTTAGGTGACTTATACAAAACTGAGGTAAGAGAATTAGCTATACACCTAAATGTTCCAAAATCTATATTATTAAAAAAAAGCACGCCTTCTTTATGGTTAAACCAAACTGCCGAAGATGAAATAGGAATGGAATATGAAAAAATTGATGCTATTTTGAAATATCTGGATGAAAATAATTCAGAAGATACAGAGAAAGATCTACTAACAAAAGGATGTACTAAAAAAGATGTAGGATTAGTAAGAGATAGGTTATTAAAAAATTATCATAAAAGAATATTCCCAAAAATTTGTGTTATATCTTATAAGAATTCTTAAGTTAAATAAATCTAATTGTTCTTATTACAATTTTTTTCTTATTTACATTGTTTACACATAGCAGATCACTTTTAAGTAGGACAAATATCCTTCATCTTTATGGTCTCAGGAAGAGACATTAGGTTAAACAGAATTACAAAAAATGGAAAGATGGTTTGTATTCCTATGGACCATGGCATAACTAATGGTCCAATAAAAGGTCTAGAAAATCCTCATGAAATGATATATCAATGCGAAAATTCTGGCTTAACAGCAGTAATTATAAACAAAGGGATTATCAAATCTTTACCCAGAGTTACTAACATAGGGTTAATAACACACTTATCTGCCAGCACTTCTTTAAGTCCTTATCCTAATAAAAAAGTACTGATGGGAAATGTTGCAGATGCTATAAGACTCGGTTCCGATGCCGTTTCTGTTCATATAAATATAGGTGCAAAAGAAGAACCTGAAATGTTAGAGATCTTGGGGATGATTTCGGATGAGTGCGATGAGTGGGATGTCCCATTATTAGCTATGATGTATCCAAGAGGGGAAAACATAAAAAATTCATATGATCCTGAAATTGTAGCGCATGTTACTCGAATCGGTGCAGAAGCTGGAGCCGATATAGTAAAATCTGTTTATACTGGAGATTTAGATTCTTTTCGGTCAGTAGTTAAAAGGTGTCCTGTGCCTATTGTAATTGCAGGTGGTCCAAAATCAAAAACTGACTCTGACATTTTAGAAATGTGCTCCAATGCTATTGAAGCCGGTGCTAAAGGTGTTACTTTTGGAAGAAATATTTTTCAACATGATAATCCTTCTTCTCTTATAAAGGCATTATGTGAAATAGTTATAGATCGAAAAAATTTTAGTGAGGTATTGAAAAACTTTGGAAAAAGAAAAAGTAAAAAATAAAGAATTAATTATTGCGCCTACTTCTGATGTTCCTAATCTGGACTTATTTTTGGATCAGTTAAAAGAAATTGATACGTTACTTATTGATCCTCTTAAAATAAAACAAAAGAAAAATTTTAAAATTATTTATGAATCTGAACTGGCTGATATTATCATTTGCAAATCTATGGAAGAGTTAATCTCAAACAAGATAAAAGGAAAATTCTTGGCTTATTATAAGAAAGTTTTTTCAAATGAAGATATTCATGATATAGAAAGTGCAATCTATAATGGTGCTAATTATATTATCGTAGATGCTGCTAATTGGAAGATTATTCCATTGGAGAATATAATTGCTAATTTACAAAATACAAGAGCCAAAATCTTCACCACCGCTAAAAATTCTGAGGAAGTAAGAACAATGTTTACGATATTAGAATTAGGTGTAGATGGGGTGATACTTCAAACTGCAAATGTTAAGGAAATAGCAGAATCCAAACAATATCTAAAAGATAAAAAATTTGAAATACAAGTATGTGAAGTTGTAGGTTTTAGAGATATAGGAATAGGAGAAAGAGTATGTGTAGATACTGTTTCAATGCTTGAAACAGGAGAAGGGATGCTAGTTGGAAGTAAATCCAATTTTCTATTTCTTTTACACAATGAATCATCTGGTTCATCTTTTACCTCTCCACGTCCTTTTAGAGTTAATGCCGGAGCAGTATATTGTTACACTATTCTTCCTAATGGAAGAACTACCTATCTGTCGGAGTTAGAATCTGGAACTGAGATATATATTGTTAGTAAAGAAGGAAATTCTCGACCTGTATCTGTAGGGAGATGTAAAATCGAAACTAGACCATTGAGGTTAATTAAAGCAATTGGCGATAATATGGAAGGAACTGTTATAGTCCAAAATGCAGAAACAATTCAATTAATCAGGGATAATGGAGAATTATTGCCAGTTACTGCCATTAAGGAAGGAGATAAAATTTTAGGGTACTTTAAACCTAGTAGTGGTAGACATTTTGGGGTTGAAGTAAAAGAATATATTCTTGAAAAATGAATAAGTTTTTTTTGACTCATTTACTTTGGTTAGTACAAAATATTTATTTCATCTCTAATAAATTCAATTGTTATTGTATAAAATTTCTTTATTAGTTAGTCGAATATTTTAAAGCATGCTAAATATTGATTAAAAATTTATTTTCCATTATGAAAATAAAGCGTAGTTATACTGATAAAATTTTATCAGGTGATTGCAAAGAAATAATTTCTAAAATTCCTAATGGTTCAATTCAGTTAACAATTACATCTCCTCCATATAGAAATGCAATCGATTATAGTGCACATATCACAAAGAATGGATCATATTATCGAGGAAAATCGAACATCAATACAAAAGAATATCTTGAGGAGATGATAGATATATTTAATAACAAAATATACAATGCAACGAAAGAAGGTGGTTATTGTTGTATAGTTATAGCTAATGAAGTTGTAAATGGGACCCTCTTACCACTCCCCCACATGGTCTTATCACAATTAGTCGAACCATACGGGAAGTGGAACCTACATGAAGAGATAGTATGGCACAAGGTAACTGGTGGAACTAATAGATATGGTTCATTTGTTATTAACCCATACCCCAAATATTATAGAGCAAATATTATGCATGAACTGATTTTAGTTCTTAGAAAGGGGAACGTTAGCAGTGGAAGAACTGAAAGAACTGAAACATTACCTGCAACTCATGAAGAATGGACCAAAGAAATCGCTAATTCAGTATGGCATATCGCTCCAATTCCACCTGGGTATATAGAACATCCATGTCCATTTCCAGAAGAAATTCCATACAGATTAATGAAATTATATTCTTATGAGGGTGATACAATTTTAGATCCTTTTAATGGTAGTGGACAAACAACGAAAGTTGCTTTCCACTTACAACGTCGATTTATCGGAGTAGATATTATTAATGAATATGTAAAGTTAGCTCGATCTCGATTAATCGAACCAATTCATATCAGATCAGAAGCACTAATAGCAAACTGGAAAAAAATTCCTTCACATCATAATGTATAAATAAATTTATATTTATTTTGCATCGATTCATCTTTCTTCATAATTATTTATACGTTTTTTAACTTCTAGATAATAATTAATATTAAGTTATTTACGCAATTAAACAATTTATATTCACTTAAATAATTGTATTAGTGAATAGGTTTACTTTGACAGAAAGAATTTGCGTTTCAATTGGTGCAAAAACAATTAAAGAATTATCTTCTTCAATAAACAAAGCATTGGAATTAAGTGATTTTTTAGAGATTCGTTTTGATTATTTAGATCAATTGGAAATCCCTTCTTCATTGAAGATTATTGAGTCAATAAAATCAAGATCTGTATTTACATTAAGATCACGTGAACAACAAGGTAAATTTAATGGAAACGAATTTGAAAGACTCAAAATTCTAAAAATGTTGTATGATGCAAATCCAATGTTATTAGATGTAGAATACGATACCATTAGTACAGACGATTCATTAAACGATTATCTAAAAGACAAGTCAAACGTTCTCATCTCATGGCATAATTTTTTCAATACACCTTCTAATGAGTACCTAGAAAAAAAAATTTATGAAATGAAACGATTTAGTAATAATATAAAATTAGTCACAATGGCAACAACAATTAAAGATTCTTTCAGAGTATTGAATTTATATGATAAATTAAAAGATTGTAATTTAATTGCATTTGCAATGGGTGATTATGGTATACTATCAAGAATTTTATGTACATTTTATGGAAGTTCTCCTTTTACTTATGCATCTATAGAACAATCTATAGCTCCTGGTCAGCTATCTGTAATCGAAATGAGAAGAATATATGAAAGAATTAATAAATATTTTTTAAATAATGTCATCACCAATTAAGACATATTGTATTATAGGTGATCCTGTCCAACATTCATTGTCTCCAGTAATGCAAAATTCTGCTTTTTCTGCACTTGGAATCAATAGCTCTTATATTTCTTTTCGTGTACCCTCTAGAGAACTTAAAACATCGATAGAATCATTAAAGTCAATTGGAATTGCAGGTTTTAATGTTACTATTCCCCATAAGATTTCAATTCTAGCATATCTTGATGGATTAGATAAAACAGCTTCTAAATCAAATGCTGTAAACACAGTAAAAAATGAAGGAGGAAAATTGATTGGTTATAATACTGATCTGTATGGTTTTATTCAGCCTCTTTATAAACGAAATATCGATTTCAAAGGCCTTAAGATTTTGATACTCGGTGCTGGTGGAGCAGCTTACGCAATAGTGACTGCTCTTTCATATGAAAAAGAAATAGATGAGATCATTATAGTTAATCGTTCTTCTCAAAATGCTTCAATTCTTGTCCAACACGGATTGAAATTAGGATTGAATATTCATAAAGAAGATTTCAATAATCTTCCTAAAATTGCATTAGAATCCGATTTAATCGTCAATGCTACATCAATTGGCTTAAACAATGAAAGCAGTCCAATAGGACGGGATAATATAAATCCAAAAGGTATTGTCTATGATATAGTATATAAACCAATAATTACAGATTTATTAGGAAAGGCAAAGGATGTTAATGCCAAAGTTGTATATGGATATGAAATGCTTCTTGCACAAGGAGCTCAAGCATTCAAGATTTGGACAGGGCTCGATGCTCCTATTCATGCAATGAAAAAGGCGTTATTTGGTATATTCGGAGAACCACAATGACCTCAATTTCCACAAAAGCTACAGTTCATGGTGCAATATCAATAGTAAATGCTATTGCTACTGGCAAAGGGTCTGCCCTTGGAATTTCACTAGAGACCACTGCAGAGATTCATTTGCGTAAAGGGGAAGGTAAAATCATTAATAATAACAGGAATAGTGAATTGTTTAAATATATTATCCATAACAGTATTCCTAAAAAAATACTTCAATATAATGATATATTTTTGAGTGTTTCTTCAAATATACCTATTGGATATGGATTGAAAAGTTCTAGTGCTGTATCATCAGCAGTGTCTTTAGCTTGTTATGGTGTAGTAGATGAAAATATTGATGATTTTAAAGTTTTAGATACCGCAGTTAATGCCTCACGAAAAGCTAAAATTACAATAACTGGAGCATATGACGACTCTACAGCATGTTATTTCGGTGGTTTTGTAATTACTGATAATTATTCTAATAAATTATTGAAAAGAGAAAATGGTCCTATTAATTTGTTAGCTCTTGTTCTTCTTCCTAATAATACATCTCGAAAGAGTCCTTTAAAATTAAAAATTTTAGCCGACTTCTTCGATCAAGCAATTCGTGCCGCAGAAAAATCTGATTTTTGGCAGGCTATGACCTTAAATGGACTTTTAGTATCTTCTTTAATGGGTTATGATTATAATCCGATTCTTCTATCAATAGAAAATGGAGCATTATCCGCTTCAATCTCGGGAAATGGACCATCAATAGCAGTTATTATTGAGAAAAAGGATCTTACTTCAATTAGAAATATTTTAGAAAGATATGGAAAAACCCTTGTTTGCCATATTAATAATACCAAAGCGAGCATAGAAAAGAAAATTGGCTAAACTAGAAATTCATAAATCATTTTTAGAAGGTACAATAAAATGTCCTCCAAGTAAAAGTTATACTCATAGAGCAATTGCTATTGCATCACTTGCAGAGGGAATATCCACAATTAGTAATCCACTTCTTAGTAGAGATACTATAGCAACTATTTCAGGTTGCAAAATGTTTGGGTTAAAAATTGAAAAGGTTAGTAATAATGTTAACTCCATCAAAATACTAGGAAAAAATCATTTTGAAACACCAAAAGATGTAATCAATGCAGAAAATTCTGGAACAACAATTAGAATTTTAAGTTCAATGGCCGCATTAGTAAAAAATGGTTATACTATTCTTACTGGAGATGATAGTCTAAAGACAAGACCTATGAAACCACTAATATCAGCTCTAAATCAGTTAGGTGTCAATGCTTTTTCCTCCAATGAAAAAAATACTCCTCCAATAATTGTAAAAGGCGGCGGCATAAAAGGTGGTTTAGTATCGATAGAAGGGGGAGTTTCGAGTCAGTTTATTTCTTCATTATTGATTTCCTGTTGTTATGCTCTTACGGATGTTGAAATAAGAGTTAAAGGAAAACAGGTATCAATCCCATACATTATCTCGACTCTAGAAACAATGAAAAAATTCGGTGTGACCATTGAACACAATAAAGAATATTTGAATTATTATATATCTAACTCTAAATACACACCAACACATTTTACTATCCCTGGCGATTTTTCTTCTGCATCATTTATTATAGCTGCAGGTATTTTATGTGGAGGACAAATAGCAATAGAAGGATTGAATTTTTCGTATCCACAAGGAGACATGGAAATTATTGATATTGTTAAGGAGATGGGTGGTGATATTAGAGTAAATAAGGAAAAAGGTGAACTAATTGTGAATGGATCAAATAGTCTCGATGGAATAGAACGTAATCTGGTGAATTGTCCGGATCTTTTACCAGTATTAACTATTATTTCTTTAAAAGCAAAAAAACCCGTGAGGATTTTTGGAATTTCTCATGCAAGGTTCAAGGAAACTGATAGGGTTTCGATTATTACTAAAGAATTGAAAAAGATGGGAGTAGATATCAAGGAAAAAGAAGACGAGGTATTGATCAATCCTGTTAAACATTTGAAAAATGTAGTATTTGATTCTCATAATGATCATAGACTCTTTATGGCATTTACAATAGCATCTATGTTAACAAATAAATCGGTAGTGAGTGGAGCCGAATCTATAGATGTCTCTTATCCTTCCTTCATAAACGAAATCAAAGAACTTGGGGCAAGAATAAATTTAACAAAATAAAATGATAACGATAAAATTACAAAAACAATATTATAATTCTTTAAAAGTCACTATTATATAGGATTATGATATCCTTGGGTAAGATGTTATGGGTGGAAACAGTCTAGGAGAACGGTTCATAGTTACTAGTTTTGGAGAAAGTCATGGTAGATGTGTAGGGGCTATTCTAGATGGCTGTCCAGCAGGTCTTCCTTTAAAAGAATCTGACATACAACCAGATTTAGATCTTAGAAAACCTGGACAATCCAGTATTACTACACAAAGAAAAGAAGAAGACAAAGTGGAAATTCTTTCAGGTATATTTAATGCACATACAACTAATGCACCAATTTGTATGGTAATTTGGAATAAAGATTCTGATTCACGGCCATACGATAAGATAAAAACAATCCCGAGACCTGGACATTCTGATTATCCTGCAATGATTAAGTACGGAGGTTATGCAGATTATAGAGGGAGTGGTAGATTTTCTGGAAGGTTGACTGCAAGTTTCGTAATGGCTGGAGCAATAAGTAAAAAATTATTGAAATATGTTCTAGGAATAGAAACAATTGCTTACACTATAAAAATAGGAGAAATATCTATGGGGGATATTTCCTTCGAGAAGGCAAAGGAAGGCAGGTATAATAATGAAGTAAGATGTCCCGATAATCAAATTGCCGAAAAGATGAAAGATTCAATTATGAATGCCAGAAAGTCAGGAAATTCTTTAGGTGGTATAATTGAATGTGTTAGCACTGGATTACCTGTAGGTTTAGGAGAACCTGTTTTTTCATCTTTGGAATCTGATTTAAGCAAAGCATTATTCAGTATACCGGCCGTTAAAGCAATTGAATTTGGTTCTGGTTTTGAGGGAACAAAAAGGACAGGTTATGAAAATAATGATTTATTTATCAATGAAGAAGGAAAAGTGGTAACTTTAACTAATAATGCTGGTGGAATATTGGGTGGCTTATCGAATGGTATGCCTCTTATAATAAGAATAGGATTTAAGCCTGCAGCCTCCATTGCCAAAACTCAAAGAACATTGGACATGTTTTCAAATTCTTTAGTAGATCTTCAAGTTCCTGGCAGGCATGATCCTTGTGTTGTGCCACGCGCTCCTCCTATTGTTGAAGGACTTGTTTCCATAGTTTTGGCAGATCACGCAATTAAAGCTGGATTCATTCCTAGCGTACTAAGAGGTTATTGAAATGGTTGAAAAACATAGTCTTGATTATTTAAGAGAAGAAATGCGGAATATTACAAACCAAATTATTGAACTAGTTCATGATAGAATGGAAGTAGCAAAAAAAATTGGTAATATCAAACAACAATTAAAAATTGAAATAGAAGATGAAAAAGTAGAGAATGATATAAAAAAAACTGTCCTCAACCTAACAAAAGATATTGGAATGGATGTCGAATTTTCTGGAAGACTTTTAAATCTTCTTCTTTCAGAATCAGTAAAATTACAAAACGTTCAAAATAATGGTAACAAAAATACCACACATATTGCTATATTTATGAAGGCTAAGGAACTTGAACAAAATGGAAAGAAAATAATTCACATGGAAGTTGGTGAGCCTGATTATCCTCCCCCTATAAAAGTTAAGGAAGAATTAGCAAAAATTTATGACAATCAAAAATATCATTATACTGAAATTTCTGGAATCCCCCAACTACGTAGAGCAATATCTCAAAAATTCTTTAACATTGAACCGGAACAAGTTTTAGTTACTCCTGGAGGTAGGTTTGCTGTGTTTTGTGCTATAAGCTCATTGTTAAAATCAGGAGATGAGTTAATTAATATTGAACCCTCTTGGCCGGCTTATAAAGAATGTGCAGATTTTATAGGTGCAAAAACAAGAACTTTAAAAACAACTCTAGAAGATAAATGGACACCTAATTTAAAAACGCTCGAAAGTCTAATAAATATTAATACCAAAATGATTATCTTGAACTATCCTAATAATCCCACAGGAAAAGTACTTGATTCTCATTTACTTGAGAAAATAGTTTCTATAGCAAAAGATTATAATTTATATATATTGAGCGATGAGGTTTATTCTGACTATACTTTTGGTAAATATCATAGTATCCTAGATTTCAAGTATGATCAAAGTATAATGGTATCATCTTTTTCGAAGACTTATGGAATGACAGGTTTCAGAGTAGGCTATGGAATAGCAAATAATAATATTATATCAAAAATGCGCAAGATTCAGGCTACTTCTATTACATCAGTAGCAGAACCAATGCAATATTCAGCTTTAGCAGCAATCGGCGACGATATTCAAAAAAATATCGATTTAATCCAGTCACGTATAAAAATCATTTGCAAACGATTACAACAAATGAAAATGGAATTTATTTTTCCAGATGGTGCAATGTATGTCTATCCAAAGATTTTATCTGAAAATTATTCAGATGATATTTCATTGGTGTATGATTTATTGGAAAAAGGAGTAGCAATAGCGCCAGGAAGTGGATTTGGAAATTCTTATAAAAAATTTATTAGGATTTCTGCTTGCCAATCCTCAAAATTGTTGAATGATGGATTAGATATTCTGGAAAAATATCTTAAATAGGTACACAAGTTGGTAATGAAAGAAATTGCTGTTATTGGTGCAGGAGGTAGAATGGGATCTTGGATAATTAAGTATTTCTTAAATAATAAAAACGTTCGTATAAAGGCATATGATAAAAATATGTATTCAATAGAAAGACAACTAAATATAAAAATAGAACTCGATTTTAATTCATGTGTCAGGAATTCTGATATCGTATTTCTCTGTATTCCATTGAAAATTATACCACAAATTATAGCAGAATGTTCTAAAATAATGAAACGAAATTCAGTATTAATTGATATTTCTTCTATTAAAAACAAATCTTTTAAATCTCTTTCTAAAATTCAAAATTATATCTCCCCAATCTGTATACATCCTATGTTTGGTCCAGGAGCATCTCGCGATGAGCGCTTAAAAATATTATTCATCCCAGTCAGAAACTATAGAAAAGAATTTCAGATTGTAAAACAACTATTTCAAAATTTTGATATTTTACCTATTGAAAGTGCAACTAAGCATGACCACATCATGGGTGTAGTCTTGGGCTTGACTCATTATATGAATATAATATTTGCAGATGTTATTGCATCACAACAATACAAAGATTTGAAATTTTATGCTGGAAATACATTTAGGATACAATGTATTTTATCTGAAAGCATTTTAAATGATGATACAGAACTACTTAACTCTTTATTCATAGAAAATCCATTTATTAAAAAAGAACTTAGAAACTTCCATAAAAAATATTTGGATTATTATCAAATGATCAATGAGAAGAATGACGAAAAATTAGCAAGACAATTAAAAAATATAAAATCTTCAATTGAAGAACATCATGATCTTAATTCTTCTTATGTGAAAATGTATCAGTTCGTTAATTTATTATGCAAAGAAGATAAATATAAGAATAAAAAATAGGCTTACTATCAAAAGAGTCATATAAAGGAGTGAGATAAATTATCTAATACTAAAGTAATGGCCTCACACTCTAATAAATTATTGTTACTTCTAGAAATTTTTTAGAATTTCACGATGTTGGCTGAAGTTTAGGGAGTTTTTATTTAGAGTATTATCAAGATATTGAGAATAATAGAAGCGATAGATAAAAAGGATATCTTTACTATTTTTATTCGTTCTTCTAAACTCAGAATAACAACTCATCTTAAGTTTTTGCATTCTAAGGAGATCGGAGCAGTTGAGTTACTATCAATTAAAACTAAAGGTTTATTTTTCGACTCAAACACAAAAAAGTTCTTAAGTTGTAAAAAACGAGAGGAAAAAAAATTATGTTTCTATAGGAATGTGATCCAACGATTTGATTTTTGCAAGTTTTACGGAAGGAATAGTATTTCTACATTCACATTCTTAGGACCATGATCTAGACAGTTAGGAAATATCTTTGAATATGTATCACAGTTGAATCTGCATGGAAAATATTGCTTAAAATTTACAATTTAGAAGAGAAATCATTTTGTAGCGGCAAATATTATTCGATTACTTGTCTAGGTAGGAATAAGATTTGGTGTATATTGATTGTATTTGTTAATCTCACTGAGAGAATAAACAAGTACTTTGAGAATTGAATAGAAAATTTGACGATTTCTATCAATGAATTTTTAAGATGAATGTAATATAATCTATTGAATACAATTCTTTGTTTTTATGTATAATGATACAATAATCATAGAAATGATTTTGAGGTAAAATATACCAATATTTCTTAAATTAGCTTAGCCCTAAACGAAATCTATTTCATAATTAAAACTGCTATTTCGGTAAGGAGTTTAATTGTATTTTCTTCGTCAAAAAAGTCATTATTATATTTTTTTTTATATTGTTCAATTTTTTTGTTCAACATTCTTTTATCTGTGAAAATGTGATCCACAGAATTACCAAATATAAAATTAAGTTTTTGGTTAATCTTGTTTATCTGTCGCTTGTTAGCTAATACAACAAAAGTAATAAAGTGATCAATTTTTACTCCGCCTTCCCTAATTGCTTGAGATATTTGATTTGTTCCCATAACTCTCAACAACAAATCTAACTCTGTTTTTTGTGAACACATTATATTTCTCATTTTCGCTAAATTAGATATTTTTAAAACCTCAAAAACATGTTCATAGTTATAAATTATATCGGAATTTAAACCTTGAATAAAAACATCAGGAAATTCCTTTCTCAATTTATCTATAATTGTGAAATCATTGTATTGAGTAAAAAATACAGTATGAAAATATACATACTTTTTTCCTATTTTGAAAAAAACCAAATTTATTTATTCTAATTTATCTAACCGCCGTGGATAATTGTGACTATTGTAATGACGTCTCCAGTTTTGATAACTGTTTCTTTACCACCGGTAACAGAAGAATCGATTCCATTAACAGAAACCATTAGATTTTTTTCATTTAATAATTTGGGTTCTATAGCCTCATTTTTGAGCTCTTCGATAATTTCTTTCACAGTGGACTGAGATTTATCAATGACTAAAGAATTCTTTCCTATTGCAAACTTTACTCCACCTAATAATTTCAGGGTAATCAAAGTTTCTAACTTTCTTCAATTTGACTTTCTGTGTAATCTGAGTGCGATTTTTCCTCTTCTGCCTCTCGCGCAAGCTTTGAAGTTATATAACCTGCCATTTTATTCCTCAGAATTTTAGATCTTATTATAGCGATACTTAAAATAGTTTTCTTATTTTCTTCAAAATTTGTAGTAAATCTATCAGGATAATTTTCCAAAAGTTCAGTTGATAATCTTTTTACACGATCCATATAATCAATATAAAAATTGAATATTTTATCTTTGTGATTATGACTCTACTCTCTTAATTACGCCTTAATTTTACATTATATGTAATTATAATAATATTTTTTGGCAATTATACATATAATAGGCAGGAGAAATATAATCATCTATTACCTATTATTGCAGTCAGTAGATGATTACATGACACGAATCAATAAATGCAATATTATTTTCCGTTAATACATAACAATAAAAAAACTAATATGTGAAGATCAACTCTGGACTTTATTAGTTATTATATTATTTATTTTAATCTAGTATATATTATTAGTATTTTTAATTAACAATTATACCTATTCAATTCAATAAATTGACAAATCATATCATTATGATCTATTTCAATATTATTTAGTTCTTGAGATTATTAAGCTCTCCACCACTCAAATCCTATGAATTCTACTGTCCGATCTCTCAGTCTTGGTATTGCAATAATAAATTGTTTTTTGACTGTCGTTGCTAGTCGCCCCGCTAGAACAATTCCTGAAGCCGTAATTTGTTCTTCCCTGGTTAAAACTTGAACAAGAAAAGGGGCATGATCAATCCCAGGACCACGTTCATATACCGCAAAATCGCACCCAAATTTTATCCCAGGAGAGACAATATATCCTTGGTTCCTTAAATTTTGAAACACTACATATTTTGAGTCAAATTTGTCGTATTGTTTTTTACAAATTATTTTTAAATCCTTTAGAGATAAGATCTTCTCGTTTAGAGTTATCTGTAATTCTCCTTTTTGAATTAAATAATAGCTTTCAATTAAATCTAAAATGAGAGGGGATTCAAAATTAATTCCTTTTGGTTTTGGGATTCCCAATGGTTTGCCATAATATCCATTGCCAAAAAGATGTCTGGAGTTCTCAATATTATGTATTATGATTCTATTTTCTACAAGTTCACCTTGTATTTTACTAATTTTCATTATTAATTTAATTAGAAAAATTTTGATCCGCCGTCAAATGCCCTATTACAAGTGTTTGAAATTTTTAAATTTCTTCTAGAACGTCCCCAAATATTAAAATCAGTGTAATACTGAATTTTATCAAAAAAATTTATCGACATGTTATCATATGTTATTAGTCTGTTCTTCCAATATAGCATATAGTTATTTAGGTGTACTATTTTTTTTCTAATGATTTGTAGACGCCTATCTATATTTCTGAAATTTTTTAAACAACAAGTAATATTATTAGTTTGTTCTTTAAATACTAAAATGGATAGAGAAATTAAGATTAAAGGATCTTTAAACCTATTATGTTCATTATGAAGTACTTCTGGTGCCATTTTTATAACTTTTCTTTCGTCTCTATACACTAAATCATACCATTTCTGACAGGGTAATAATTCTTTTTATGTTTCAAGTTTTACTAAAAAATTTTTAGAGATTAAGAGAACTTTTATTCATTAATGATATTTTCCCGAATTTCTATCATATCTCTTAATATTGCACTAGCAGTTTCTATTCCACCAGCACCTCTTCCTATTATTGTCTGATTACCTGCATACTCCAATGAAAAGGTAACAGAATTTAGAGTTCCATTGACACATATAGGATCTAACTTTGATACCTCCATAGGCTTAACCACAAGCCTTTTGTTTTCACAACTAGCAATAAGTTTGATAGCATTTCCTTTTTTTATTGCCTTGGAAACCTCTTGAGTCTTTACTTTTGTAATTCCATTTCGATCAACATCTTCCAATGCAACTTTCATTCCCATTAACCAATTAGCCATTATAACCAATTTCGCCGCAGCATCGAACCCGTCTATGTCTAAAGAGGGAACAGTTTCGGCATATCCCTTGATTTGAGCGTCCTTTAGTGCATTTTTGAATGTCAATCCTTCTTCCATTTTACTCAAAATAAAATTAGTTGTTCCATTAAGTATACCTTTAAAGGAAACAATTCGATCCCCTTTTAAACATCTCTTAGCAAATTCAAGGATAGGTGTGCCTCCACCTACTGTCCCGCTAAACTTAAACATTATTCCGTTATAGTTAGCTAATTCTATGAGAGATGGAAAAGCTACTGATAAAGGTCCCTTATTGACTGTAATTACATTTTTACCATACTTCATAGCCGAAGTTATATGTGATAGACCTGGCTCGCCATCTGTTAAATTCGTTGGAGTCAGTTCCAATACTATCTCTGCATCGATATTTTCTATTATTTGTAAAGGCTCTAGGCGTGATGTTTTATTGCTATAATATTCGCCCACTGTTCCTTTATTTTTTTTTATTTCTAGTAGTCTCTGTATGTCTAAACCAGAGGTATCAATTGCAGATCCTTTATTATCTACACACGCTACTATTCTAGGCTTCATTCCGTATAGATTAGATAGATCTACCAATTTAGAAAGCAATAGTTTTGTAAAACTCTGACCTACAATTCCATATCCAATTAAAATAATTCTCAATTTTAAATAACAATATGATAAATAATGATATACTTATATTTTATAAATTAAAGGATGAATGGAAATCCTTTAGTTGTGACAAGAAACTTTGATTATAGTTATAGACCGACCTATGCTTATGTGTAGAATGAAATGGAGAGTTAGTTATAGACGATCAGCTTTCTTGAATCAAGATATTAAGAGAATAAACTTTAACTTGTTTACATGATGGAAGTCAATGTATACTTTGATCGAACTATTTATTATTCTCGTTGTCATTGGATTTGGGTCTGGTATAATAGGCTCATTGATAGGAGTAGGCGGTGGTATAATCATGACACCAGTCTTGACTTATATGGGATTTCCTCCTACTGTCATCGCAAGCTCTAGTCTAATTGCAATATTTGCGACTAGTCTTTCATCTACATTCACATATATTAGAAAAAAGTATATCAACTATTCGCTTGGAGTTAAACTCGCTTTACCAGCTATACCAGGATCGATTATTGGAGGATTTTTTTCTAATTTTATTTCCTTAGAACATTTTAAAGTTTATTTTGCGATATTATTAATTTCAGTTGGAATGTATATATTTTTTAAAAATAAAATTATCAATAAAACACTGGATAGAACACCAAAACCCATTTTCTTTCTAATTTTAATTTCTGCAACCTTTGGTGCAGGTATTATATCAAGTCTTTTTGGAATAGGAGGCGGAATTATTTTTGTTCCTATTCTAGTTATAATTTATAAATTAAAAATGATCAACGCCAGTCCTACAGCTCAATTTACACTCTTAATAAGTACAATAACAGGACTTATGACTCACATTATTTTAGAACACCCTGAATATAGTTATGGCATTGCTCTTGCTTTCGGTGCTTTTTTAGGCGCACAAATAGGGTCAAGAACAATTCATCTAATTAGCGATAATATATTAAGTAAAATTCTCTCTTTTTCTTTGATAATTATAGCAATTAATTTTGTAATTGATTATATAAGAAGCCTTGACTGACATATCAATTCTTTGTATTTTTCCATTTGTAATAGGTTGATTTATTATTTATATTATCATTTATCTCAAGAGAGTTTAGTTGTTCTGTATATCTGTTTTTTGAATTCTTATGTTCTGGTGTTGTAAGATGATTCTCTATATTATTGAGGTAAATTAAAACATTACAAATATTACAATGAATTTTATCTTCCATGGAAACCATTTTTTTCATCTAAATATAAAATTTTGTTTCAAGAGTAACTTAACAAATATACAATGATGACAATTCCTTAAATAAATCAATGTGAAAGTTGGGAAAAGTTAAAATTCATCCCTATGTCAAATTCAATGATTAGGATTAATTAAAATGAAATATCCAAAAGTTGTATTATCTGCTGATCGTACTTTAATGTCTCCGTATCGGGGAATATCTTTAGCTTCTTTTTTTGGTTGTGCTCCTGCTTTGGATTTCAACAGATCTAAAGATTCGTTCTGGTATTATATTTTAAAAAATCAAGTTACTCCTAGGGTTCTCTTTGATTTCATTTGTAATCCTATTGGTCATAACAATGGTATCGCAAACTATGCTCCCTACGGATTAAGAAAATTAGAAGCCTCTTTATTAAGAGATGGGTATAACCCAGCGGACGTAGTCGTTGCTCATCCTGATTATATAGACAAATTTATTGGTCCAGAAACAGAAGTAGTAGGAACGTATGAAATGGATCCTTTGGGAATGGGTCCAGTTACTATGACTTTTACTTTTGGAAGGAAGACCATGTCTTATGATGAACTTTATAATAGAGACTTGCATTTACGAATAAACGCTGCTAAAAATAAGAATGGTAGTAAAGCAAAGGTAATAGTAGGTGCTTCTGGTACTTGGCAATATAACTACGATCCTGCTAAAATAGAAGAGTATGGACTTTATGGTATTGTTGAAGGAGATCTTGGGGGAATAGGGCCTGAATTAGATGGAGTGGGAGGAAGATTTTTTGATGCAGTTATTAATGGGGAATTAGAAACCTCTAATCCGTTCAAAAAAAGGGAATTCAAAGTGGAAATTAAAGAATTTGTAAAAAGTGATAGAAAATATCATGGTCGATTCTTTCACTATTCTGATGAGCCGTCAATAGATGAAATACCAAATATTGTAAATCCCAGTATGCATGGAATGATTGAGGTTATGCGTGGATGCGGTCGTGGCTGCAAGTTTTGTGATGTAACCTTACGTCCATTAAGATATTATCCGATCGAAAAAGTACAAAAAGAGATAGAAATAAACATGAAATATGGAGGTCTTAAAAATGCATGGATTCAAAGTGACGATATTTTTGTCTATGGCCTTAATCCTAGAACTACTAAAAATATGCAGCCTAATAGAGAAGCAATTGAAGAACTATTCAAAGGAATTATGGATACTGGAATAGAACACACAAATCCTACCCATGGAACATTAGCAGGAGCAATTGCAGATGAAAGACTTATTCCCAATGTTTCAAAAATAATTAAATCTGGCCCAGACAACTTCATTGGTATCCAATGCGGTTTAGAAACAGGTAGCATAAGATTAATAGGAAAATATGCTGATAGAAAATTAGCTCCATTTAGACCATCTGATTGGCATTGGGTAGTTAAAGAAGGAGTCAAAACTTTAAATGAGCATTATTGGATTCCTGCTTTTACTCTAATCATGGGATTAGATAATAATGAAAGTATGGATGATAGTTGGGAGACAATTAGGCTTATACATGAACTAGAAACAGAGCAACCAGACTCCAAGTTTACTGTCACCCCCCTTACATTTGTTCCTATTGGTCTATTAGAAAAATCGAGTTTTTTTGACATTGGTAATACCATGGATCCTGGAAAATTAGGAGTTATGTATAAAACCTGGCAACACAATTTTAAACACGGTATACAAAAATTTATGTCAAAGGTTGGTAGACATAATACCATTAAAAGCACTTTTTTCTCGGGTTTGGCTAAAACATTAGGTGGTATACCGCTATCATCGATGGAAAAATTTGCAAGAAATAAAGGACCTGAACATGAAAAAGCTATTGAAAAAATTAAAGCGGATTACTGGTAATCCAAAAAATTTTATATATTAACCTAAACAAGCTATCAATATTATTTCTTTGCTCCGATGTTTCTATTCTTTAATCTCATTTTTTGACTGTGGCATTTTCTGCATCGTTCTGAAGATATAGGGTTCCTACCACCACATTTAAAACATATTTTATAGAATAATCGTCGCTGTTGTGCGATTTGTTTTTTAGTAGCATCAGTTATTGGCATAAACTCAAATAGAATAATTAAGTTATTTGTATTTTTCTCTTTCCCTATCAGTTTTGCTGCAAAAATAATATTGAGTCCATTAATTTGCTAGGAATCATACAAAAATATGACTATTTTCATAATTGAAGTTAAAAAAAATACATTTTATAATAGCATAAATATTAAGATGATCATAATTTTAATCATCAATTTATTAGCAAGAAAAAGTTGATAATATCCTTATATTACATTACAATAATTAGGTGAATTTTATATCAAACAAATATTTATGATTTGTTTAACTGGTATGCCTGGTGCGGGAAAATCAACCGTCGCTGAGGCAATAAAAGATGAAGGTTTTGTTCTTATAAATATGGGGGATTGCGTTAGAATGGAAGCCAATAGGAAAAATCTAAAATTAACTGATAAAAACTTGGGAACACTGATGTTAAATTTACGAAATATGTATGGTCAAGGTGCGATCGCTCAACTGGTAATTAATCAAATAAACGAAAAATATGATGCTCCTGAGTATGACAAATTTATAATTGACGGTATTAGAAGCATTCATGAAGTAGAATTATTGAAAGCAATTGGAACTGTAAAAATTTTAGCAATACATGGATCACTCTTTACTAGATTCGCACACTTAAAAAATCGTTCAAGATCTGATGCTCCATATTCTCTTGAAGATTGTAGAGTTAGGGATAATCGAGAATTATCGGTTGGAGTAAGTGAAGCAATAGCATTTGCGGATGAGATGATTTCTAATAATGAAATAACTCTAGAGCAGTTAAAGAGAAAAGCTAAAATCATCACAAAAAAATGGATATCTTCATTAGCTAGTTAAATCATTACAGAGAATATTAGAAAAACAAAATTTCCGGATTTAAAAATAGAGATAGAGGTATCTTGTAAAGTTAATCCTACCGAATCCGAGATCTTAATATTCAATGCAATTACATCTATTATGCCAGGTATGACTTTAGAATTTAAATATGGAGATCGAATTATAGGAAAATCTGGCAATTTAGAAGTTCTAAACACCATTTATAACCAAATTCGTGATAGGTCAATTTCTTCAGTGCTTCGCAGATTATTACTTTATAATTTACACCAATTTTCTACCTGGTTCTATATTAATAAGCAAGTATCAACTATGGGAATCGTAGTTTTAGTCGATGAGGAATTTGAATCTCCTCTTGGACCAATTCGAATAACCCTCAAGAGTAATAACATCGATAGAGTCATAGAATGGCTATGCCCGGAATAATAAAGATTCAATTTTATTCTATTATTTTTAATTTTTAATCCGTGGAAAATCCATTAACCTCTATTATTAAATGACTAAACCCATTTGTTATTCTATTATGTGTATTAGTTCGGACAATGTTCTTTTTGATTTTGGTTGTAAAATCTTTTTTGGATACCCAATACATAAAATGGAAGAGGGAATAAGATCTGTACCTATTGCTTTCATTACTTCTCTTTCATCGATCATTCCTATCCAGATTGAACTAAGACCCAATGAATGGGCAGCTAACTGAGCATATGCAGCAGCAAGCGTTGCATCTTGTATAGAAAATTTTTCTAATATATTAGATGGAAATTGCATTTTAACTCTACTTGGATTCATACAGAATACCAATACTACAGGAGAATTTACGTAAGGTTGTTTGTTAGCTGCTACGACTAATTTTATTTTTATGTCTTCATTTTTAATATGATATATTTCAAATCCTTGAAATCCACCTGCAGTCGGAGCAGTATCAGCAGCGGCAAAAATTATATCTAACTTCCAATTTTCAACTTCTTTATTATCAAATTTTCTTTGAGAACGTCTATTTAACATCACATTAAATATATTAGAATTCAAAATTTCTTCTGAATCAATGTCTTGGACTTGAGATTCTGGTTTGGGATATAATTTATCTTGTGGTTTAATTTCCTTAAATAACCTGTTAAGAATATCTGTAGGGGTTGACATATTCTTATAAACTACCTATCAGTAGATAACTTTTTGGATGTAAACTATATACTTAGTGTTACAAATTAATTTAAACCTAAAAAAATCTTTTTAATCAAATAATCACAAGCATGAATATTTTATTACGTATACATTCATTTGTAGTAACAAAAAAATACAAAAGATTGATAAATAACGAAGAGTTATTTAATCGGCTGTGTTAATTTAAAAAATACTACTTCCACCTCCTTTATTATTGGAATAGGATTATTCTTTGCTACTATCGTATTATTGCACCATCGATACAAATAGTTCTACCTAGTTATACACATGATTATTATCTCTATCATCTTCTTTTACTATTGAATGGGTGATATAGCCATCAAAAGATTCAACTCTAAAATAATGTATTACCCTTTCGATAAGGCTCTTCTCCAAATGAGAATACAATCTATGTTTCAAATGCAAAAATGTACAGGCTTGAGGATATTCTGTATCTCAATCAGTGTATATTGTATTTTTACCATATTTATCAACTAAAGATCTAATGAAATTCTCTGCTACAAACATAGTTCTTTCATTGAAAATATATATTCCTAAGATATTTTATGGACTGGTTCAATACATATCCACAAATAGTAATTTTTCCAATGTGCCAATTTGAATTATAGTTTTATCTACTATGTATATAGGTACTCGTATCCTTTTTTAGATTTGAGAAGAGCCAAATCTTTGAATCCAGTTCCATACAGAAACATACCTCCATTTCTAAAGATCGCTAACGCATTGGAACTAAGTACGTAGACTTAGATCAAGAAATTACAATACATTGATTACCTAATAACAATAGTGTATGTCCTCCTTCTCTCAAAGGTTATAATCATATCATGAGAAAGAGATATTCACAGCTAAATCTAACTCCTTAAACTAACACGACCTATATCATAGAATATTAATTAATATAATAAGATAAATTAATAGTTGTTAAGTAGTAAAGATGTACTCCTTGCTCTTGGCAATGAAGTAATTTAAAACCCCAGAAGGGGAAATAATTCTTTCTCTTATGTTCTATCATTCCTCCTGGTGTTTTTAATGATTAAAATAATAATATGAAAAAGATTGAAGATTATCAAAGATGGCAAAAATTTGCAGACACGGGAAACATACATTACAAGAATATTTCTATTAATAATACTCATTCTAATAGAACAAAGAGCTCATTTTTCGAGGGTTTATTTATCGTGGGGCATTATTTACTAACTAACTAAGAATTTTACTAGACATTGAATGAGGAAATGGATGATATTAAGACACGAGTTCTCTCAATATTCAAGTCATCTATAGAATATCTTAATTATAAGTCCGGATTGGAAATCTACTAGAATACTTCTGAAAATACCCGCTGAGAAGTACTCAAAAAATAATATATTTGTCATACTTGTGGTAATAATTATTAATTGACTTATTAAGTAATATCAATAAAATTAATTGTATTTCTAATAATATTCCTGAAATAAAGGTGAAAGATATAGATATTT
>DASUZI010000254.1:0-82524 GCA_036376955.1 Nitrososphaeraceae archaeon | reverse complement strand
ATCTCTGCAGACAATTTGCGAATGGAATTCTTAGGCAGATTGGGAATTAAGGTTGGTATAGTTATTTCTGATAGTAGATTGATGCCAACAAGGATTGGTACTACAGGTGTAGCAATAGGTTGTTCTGGAATAGAACCAGTAGAAGATCAAAGGGGAAAGAGAGATCTTTTTGGCCATGTTATGAAATATACGCTAAAAGCAACGGCAGACTCTTTAGCGACAATGGGTACGTTTGTAATGGGAGAAAGTAACGAGTCAGTTCCTTTAGTATTGATAAGGGGTACAAATATTTCTTTTACTGATAGAAAACTAAGTTGGCAAGACTTTGCTATCAATTATCAAACAGATATTTATTTTCGGGGTATGCAAAACTCTGATCTTTTTATATAATTTTATTTTCATAGCATTTTAATATAACCATGATCTCCAAATTTTCAATAACTACATGGCTGAATTCCTTACAAGATATCCAAAAAAAATGAACTTTTTAAAAGGATTACAGGAATCTATAAAATCCGAAGATATCCAGTTTGATCATTTGAGCTTATTGGTAAAAATAAAAAAAGACGAAATCATCAGGACTCTAATCTTGGAGGGGTTTTCTAAAGTAAAATTTGAAAATAAAAAACCAGGACAAATAGGTAATGGCTTTACAAAAAAACTAAAAAAACCTTGGGAAATACATGTTAGACTCCTAGATATGCATCAAGGTTTAATTGCAATCCAAGGAGAAGTGGAAATATCTCGAAGATATATTCAACATATTCGATCGGTCCGCGCTCCAGTAATTTACGAGATAGAATCTATTTTGAAAAAACACAGGATCGAATATAAAATCTGGAATGATAAAGTACGTGATTATATAACTAATATTATTGAAAATCACCAAATAATTCTTAATTCACCAAAGTTGCCAGCAATGCCTTGGTTACTAATGATAATCTTTGGTTCACTGATTGGTTCATTACATGGACTAAAACTCTTTGGAATTTTTTAAAGAAAGAAATTCTTTTATGATCTTGAATTAATATTATTTATAATCGAACAATGGGAATTCCAGAGAAAATCAAAGAAATCGAAGATGAAATACACAAAACACAAATAAATAAAGCTACGGAATTCCACATTGGAATTTTAAAAGCAAAGATTGCCAAACTGAAACGAGAACTAGAAGAAAATAGACATGGAAAGACTGTCTCAACAGGAAAAGGTAGCTCTGGATATGACGTTAGAAAAGAAGGAGATGCTACGGTAGTTCTTATTGGTTTTCCAAGTGTTGGAAAATCTACACTTTTAAATTGTTTAACTAATGCAAACTCCAAGATCGCATCTTATCAGTTTACTACACTAACTGCTATTCCGGGAATGATGGAGTATAGAGGAGCAAGAATTCAAGTCATTGACTTACCTGGAATTATTAAAGGTGCAGCCTCTGGAAAAGGAATGGGTAAAAAAGTTCTTTCTGTAGCTCGAAATGCTGATTTGGTATTGATTGTGGTAGATGTATTCCAACCAAAACATTTTTCTATATTAGTAAAAGAATTAGCAGAAATTGGTATAAAGGTGAATAAAAAACCTCCTAATGTTCACATTCATAAAACTGAAAAAGGAGGTATTTCAGTTAGTATCGACCAAGATTCCCAAATATCAGAGTCAATGGTTAGAGAGATGTGTAGAATTTATGGAATACATAATGGTAGAATTACCATAAGAGATCCTGATTTAACGACTGATGATCTGATTGATGCTTTAGCTGGAAATAGGGTATATCCCAATTCTTTAATAATTTTAAATAAAATCGATTTGATAGATACTAGTACATTAAATGCCATGATCCCGTTTCTAGGGGAAGACGTAGAACCAGTGGCAGCAAATTCAAATCTGAATATAGAGATGCTTAAGGAATCAATTTTTAATAGATTAGAATTTATTAGAATTTATATGAGGCCGAAAGGTGAAAAAACAGATTATGAAGAACCTTTAATAGTAAGAAAGGGAACAAGAGTTAAAGATATTTGTGCCAAACTACATAGGAACATGTTGCGTGACTTTCGATTTGCACTAGTTTCAGGAAAAAGTGCAAAATTTGAAGGACAAAAAGTTGGATTAGATCATGTAATGCTAGATGAAGATGTTTTGACAATAATAAAAAAGATAAATGCTATCTGAATATCTGACGATCTATTCATCAATTTTTTTATCTTTTTCATCATTCTTCTTTTTAATATTTGTATAAATCAGTATTCCTATTATCCCTGCAATTATTATATAATTTACAGGTGGATTAAGATATTTTAGGACTAGTCCAATTTTTGGAACGGTATAGGCAACTGTTCCAATGTAATCTTTTTCACGGATAGGAAAATCGGTACCTGGTATTATACCATCGTTCGCATCGCCCTTAGTTACGATTACTTTTTCACCGAATCTATCACTTACTTCTATAATTCTGTGAACAATAACTCGATCTCCGCCTTGAGGTCTATTAAATACAATAATATCGCCAACCTTTAAGCTATTAAAGGTATTTCCATCTTTTACGATCAATATATCACCTACGTTCAGCACAGGTATCATGCTTCCACTGGAAACTACATAAAAGGGATTATCTACATTGAATACTACTTTGACAGCGAACCATATCAATACTACCCCAATGACTATTATTGCAATATCTTTTATGAGGCCAAACTTCTTGTCCTTATTTTCAAGCAATTCTAATTAAATTTCAATTTATTTGTTACATAAACTTTTAGATTAAATGTTATATATGGCAGCTCAGTCAAATGCCTTCATTTCATATAATTCAATATTAACTCTGATTCCTCATAGCTGCCTAAATAAATGGTTTGATCCTGCTTAATTAATATAATAGTCTATTGCCTTTTTTGCAACTAAATCAACAGAGGTATTTCTTTTCCTTGGTATATACTCGTAAGAAATTTTTTTAAATTTTTTTTCTAAATTATTAATTTCTCTAGAAAGGATTTTCAATTCTTTCTTTCTAATTCTTTCTTTAGATTTTCTCTGTCGAACAATTGTCATGCTATCTGTGTGGACTCTAATTTCATTATCAATTATAACTGCTAATTGTAAGGCTCTTTTGAGGGCTAAATATTCTGATAAAAGATTTGTACGAAAGCCTACAAATTCGCCATAATTTAATATTAATGTATTATTTCGAAAAATAATAACTCCAATACCTGAAGGTCCAGGATTTCCTCTCGATGCCCCATCTATATGGACAGTAAGCAATAAAAAATAACTTTGTAAACTTATTTATTAATTTTGCATAAATTCAATTTTTTATCAAATAGGTTATAGTATTAAGCATTCTATTTTAATGAATATTGCCATCTAAATATTGATGCGAATTTTATATTTGTTCGACCTTCCAAGAATAATTTTTAAAAAATAAAATTATAAATTCTAATAATTAGGGATCAGATCATGATGTGAATTAATGCGTGTAAATTTTAATTCACATTTTAGATGTAGCGAGGCAAGAAAAAGAGATGGTTATGAATATCCCTTAAAATTACTTATAATTTGATATAAATTCACCATTTAGATTATATACACAATCAAGAATGGAGAAAGACTCTAATATTGAGTTTCTACGATTTAATTTACAATGCCCAAACGGCGGTTTAAGCCAACAAAACCTACAAAGAAAATAGGGAAAAAACAATTACTATTACCACCAGTTATGATAGGCATAGCTACTTTCGCAGGAATAATAATAATGCAATTATCTCCTCCTCCCCAAGTTTTGGGCATTTGTTTAAAAGCTCATAATGTTGAAACTTTTAATGTTTACCCAATAGTGCAAATTTTTGAAGATGGAAAGCAAAAATTCCTTCCGGAGGGTGTAGGAAAGGAAATAAAAGATGGAAAAGAATGCATCCATATAATTCATACAGACGAAGTAGGCGATCGACTACATATAGAGTACATTAGACCTATTAGACTAACAATAGATGATTTTATGCAACTTTACTCCGTTGACAATAAAACTATAACTGTTATTAATAACGAAACAGGATCTATAAATAAAGAAATAATTACATTAGATAATTACGATATTCAGTATTCCTATTTCTCTGAAAATAATGAATATACAAAGATATCTAATTCTACATTAATGCCACCTTTTACTAAGGATATGGTAGTAAAAATTGAATTAAAATCAAAATCTAAAATGACAAAGTAGGAAAGGAGTTACAATCCACATAATATATAAATAGAAAAAATCAAGTGAAAACTTGAGAAGTTTTGGGAAATAAAAAGGCTGTTGTGATAAAGGGCGATGGTACCGGCCCAGAGTTGGTAAAATGTATGATCGACGTTTTGAAATCCTGTAACAGCACTATTGAGCTTGTTCCTGTAGAAGCTGGATCTGAATATTGGCAAAAACATAAGACAAATTCGTATATCACTGATGAAGTTTGGAAATTACTTTCTGAAAGCGATGCATGCTTTAAAGGGCCAACCACTACCATTCCGGATCCAAATGCCCCTAGAAGTGTAGCTGTTAGCATTAGACAAAAATTTGAACTTTATGCAAATATCCGACCTATAAAAACCTACAAAACTTCACAGTTAGACCTAGATTTCGTCTGTGTCAGAGAAGCAACTGAAGGTTTGTATGCTGGAATAGAATTTAAAACCAGTGACGATTCAGCTGTCGCAATTAGAAAAATAACTAGAAAAGGTTGTGAACGTGTAGTATCCAAAGCCTTTGAATTGTGCAAGGAATTAGATTTCAAAAAAATATTTGTTATTACTAAAAGAAATATTTTAAAAGAAACCGATGGAATATTTGTTTCAGCAGTAGAGAAAATCAAAAAGAATTTTGATACTATAGAAACAGAGGAATATTACATAGATAATGTTACTCAACAATTAGTCAAAAATCCTCAAAGATTCAATAAAAGTATCTTGTTAAGTACTAACTTATTCATGGATATAATATCTGAATGTGCTTCAGGACACGTCGGATCAATAGGGAATGTTTATTCAGGCAATTATGGTGATAAATATGCTATGTTTGAACCTGCTCATGGTAGTGCACCAAAATATGCAGGTCAGAATAAAGTAAATCCTGTAGCTACAATATGCTCAGGTGCTTGGATGGAAGAATATTTAGGTGAGAAAGATATAGCCAGAGCTATTTTTAAAGCCACTGAAGACGTTATAAATGAGAATAAATATGTTACTTATGATTTAGGTGGTAATGCATCACTTTCTCAAATGGCAGAACAGATTTCTCAAAAAGCTTCTAGATTATTAAAAAAGTGAGTATACTCTATTATATGGCTGTCTATGATTTATGATGCTTAATTCATATACATAAAGAGTTTCATAGAATATTTTTTTCTTATTAATAATTTTCATATCAATTTTATTTTCATAAATAAACCTATCAAGCTTGAATATATCTGATAGAGAAGACACAATTAAAATAATGTGTCCAGATTTTTCCAAATTTGATATTGCAGAACGAATAAAATGAATAGTTTTCTCTATTCCAGTTATTCCTCCATGAATGGTTTTATCACGAAATGAATCATTTGGTAAATAGGGTGGGTTACTTACAATTAAATCAAACTTACCAGATATAGCAGTGGCAGCATCACAACATATTAAAGATATTTTCGGATTATTATGTTTTTTACAATATAACAGACAATCAATATCAATATCAGTACTTACCACATTTTTAAAATTTTTTAAGAGAGATTCAGAAACTATCCCTGATCCTGTTCCAATCTCGAGAGCAGATTTGCCATAATATTCTCGAATTGAATCTATTAATAAGAAACTATCAACGTTAGGATTGTACATTTATTATTTCAATGATCCCTCAGATGAGTTTGGAGAGAGCAATAATTTTCTCAGGTTCCAGATCCTTGACTCTACTATCTATTTCGTTAAAATGAATATTAAGTTTATTATTCAGTTTATTTATATTTTTATTTTTAAAAGAAAAAATGAAATGGATTTTAGAAATAGTATCTTTAGAAAGAAATTTATTTTTTGACGTTAATTTTATTACTCGAGAATCGACCTTTGGTTCAGGGTAAAATGATTTTCTATCTACTTTGAATAATGGTTGAATATTAAAACAATATTGTGTTATGGCCGATAACGCTCTGTAATTTTTATCTCCATTTTTAGATTGAATTTTTTGACAAAATTCCTCTTGTACCATTATAATGGCACGTAGAAACTTTTTTGTTGCTAACCATAACATTATTTCCTTGCTTTTAGAATATGGAATATTAGAAACAAAAACATCAAATTTCAAAGGATTAGTATATTTTAAAATATCTTTATTTATAATCTCTAAATTATTAAATTTTGATTGTAAAAGCTTGATCCTATTATATAATTTATAATCAACTTCAAATGATTTTACGAATTTGGCATTTTGACATAAATATGGAATAAGTATGCCTTTTCCTGTACCCATTTCACAAACGTCTTCAAAAGATTTTATCTCGGAAGTCTCTGTTATTTTTCTAGCTATTCTTAGGTCAGTAAGAAAATTTTGCCCATAATATTTTCTCCAATTCATTTTCTCACAAAGAGATTCATTCTTGCCTCTCCAGAAATTTCTTCTACTATTCTTTTTGTAATTAATTTCTGTATATCTTTTACACCTACGCGTTCTTGGATCTCAGCAAAACTATCAAATTTTTTCTTTTCTCGTTCTGTTAAAATACTTTTCATATATATTTTACCAATTCCTGGAATTAATTCCAATCCATGAACACGGGGAGTAATAGGTTGAGCATTATTAAAATAGTCAACAAATCTTCTTTCTTTAATATTAACTATTTTCTCTATTGCAAGTGGGATTTCATTTTTTGCGGAAACTGACAGATCATTATAATTTAACCTACCTAAAACACTGATTATTTTATTTCTTCCTTCCCTTCCAATATAGGCACGTTCCCCAATCTCAAAATTTTGAGATGGATCCCCTAATAATTCGAGTAATGTTAAGCGTTCTTCTCCAATAGCCTGTATTATTATACCTTCTCGTTTTTTTACGGTTGAAGATTTTCCTCTTATTGTAAATTCTATCACATGTGCATATTCTTCATATCTCCTAGGAATGTGAAAGCTACCGAATGCATTCCCTTTCGTATCTTGATAATGATCCGGTAGTGACATTAATATTCTTCTCTTAGGATACTCTAATTATCTTTTTTCTCTTTATTTAAAATATCTAAAATTTTGTTTAATGTATCTGTTAAGATCAACTTTTTCCATCCAAATGTAAAAGCCCGTAATTCTTCAATAGAAGTGGGCATAGAATTTGCTATTTCTACTGCTTCGTCTTCCTTTAAATCGCAAGATGCTACTAATTCATCTATTATTGTCCTTGAAACTTGTGAAGGTAATTTGGCAAATTTGGACACATAATCATATGTCCATCTCTGAATTTGATCCATTTCTTCTGTTTTTACTTTTTCTAAAATATCTTTTACCTCTGATAGAGATATAACTTCTTTTTTTAAAGTTTCCATACAAATCCTTCCTAGTTACTTAAAGGTTTTAAGTGATTTCGTTTAGTCTGTAAAATTTTTTCTTTATTGCCTATAGGAACAGATACTTTAATAATTCTTTTTCCAATTTCCTGAATTATTCCTATTTTTCCTTGGTATCTTCTATGGGGCATTGTATTATGTTCACTAGGATCGATATTAATAATTACTTTATCTCCAATTTGGTAATTTATTAATAAATATGAAATACCCCTAAGGATGTTACTTTTAGTTAATATAGATCGTGATTTTCTCTTACTTCCATGTGATCTTGGCATATTGTAGTTGAATTATCCCCTTAATTTAATATTAACTGAACTATACAGGATCAGTTACCCCTTCTTCTCCCAATGAAAATAACGCTTCAATTTCAGGATGATATGGACTATCTACGATTCTAGCAATTCTATTTTTGCCAGCTTTTTTCAAATATATTCTATAGGTACTCGAATGTGCAATAATATTTCCCCCTGTTGCCCTAAAAGGATCACCAAATAACGTGTCCGGAACTGATTGAATCTGGTTAGTTAGTAGAACTGCTATTTTGTAAGTTTCAGAAATCCTAATTAAGATATGCATTAATCTATTTATTTTTTGCTGTCTTTCTGATAACATTGCCCTGCCAAGATATTCTGCACGGTAATGAGAAATTGCCGAATCTAATACTAGTAACTTTATATTGTTATTTTCAATAATTTTTCCTACTTCATGAATGATTAATTCTTGATGTGCACTGTTAAACGCTTTTGCAACTACTATATTTTCTAAAACGCTTACATGGTCTATATTCCTCGCTTTCGAAATCGATACTATTCTTTCTGGTCGAAATGTATTCTCTGTGTCGACATAAATTACTCCTCCTTCTAGTCCACCGTCTGTTATCTTTTGTTGTACCATTACTGCGGAAGTATGGCAGATTTGAGTTTTTCCTGATCCAAACTCTCCATATATCTCCGTTATTGCATTAACTTCAAATCCACCTCCTAACAGTTCGTCAAAACATTGAGAACCAGTAGAAATCCTCTCTATATTTTTCCTTTTATTATAAAGCTCTGTTGCTGGAATAAAGGTTCTTTCAATAATCTCTACTTCTTCTAGTTTTATTCTCGCTTTATTACATAAATCAGTTGATTTTTCCATAGTCATTCCGGTAACCTCGGCGACATCATGTGGGCCTCTAATTATCAAATCCTTTAATGAGTCTATTCCAGCATCAATAAGATGAATTTTTGTTGCAGGCCCAATCTCATCTAGAGTATCAAGTTCTAATTTTTTATGATTTTCTTTATTTATCAATTGAGATCATTTTGAATATTATATTGATTCTTGAACTAAATATTTTTTTGTATATTTTTAATTAATTTCTTTCATAAAGTCTACTTTAGTTGAAATAACTTAAATAAAGTAATCAATATTGTTTCATCAGCAGTGAAAGTATAATTGATAGTTGATCTAAATCTCGCTGAAAAACATGTAATTGTGATAGGAGGGGGAATAGAAGGAGTTAGAAAAGTAAAAGGATTATTAGGTCAAAATTGTAAAATCACTGTAATTAGTGAAAGAATGAATTCTTATCTTGATGAATTATCACAACAAAAAAAAATTGAGATAGTTAAAATGAAAATTAAGAATGCAGATGTATTAGATAATTACCAAAATATTTTTTTAATACTTGCTGCTACTGATAATAAAGAGCTTAATAGAAAAATCATAGAAAAAGGACGATCAATGATGTCATTCGTCTATGCTGCGGATGATCCCCAAGTAAGTGATTTTTCTTATGCCTCTATAATAAATATTGAAGGAGTAATGCAGGTAGCAATTTCTACATCGGGAAAAAGTCCGATAATGGCTAGAAAATTGAGAATAAAAGCAGAACGTATTTTAAGAAGAATAATAAAGCAATCAGATATAGAAAATACCAAGCTACAGGAGTATGCTAGAATGGCTGCGAGACCAAAAATTAAAACAGTTATAGAACGTAAAAAATTTCTCTATTCAATAATCAATAATAAAAATATTCAAAATTTAATTAACGAAAACAAAATAGATGAAGCCAAGGCGGCTACAATTGAATTGTTGAACCATTGGAGCGATTTTAAAAATGACCCTCGTTAACAAATCAGTTGAATTACTCAATTTTAGGATAACATATAAAGAAGCTCCAATACATTTACTTGAAAAATTTGCATTTAAAGATTTAAATGATGCCCATGAAATTTTTCTTGAACATTTGCAAATGAAAGAATGCCTCATTTTGCAAACTTGTAATCGGGTAGAGATATTTGCAGTTATAGAGGAAGAACTAGATCTGCAGAAAATTATTGATTACTGGGCTGTTCATTCAAAGCTTTCAACCGAAGAATTCTCCAAAATAGTAGAAATTGTCAGAGGAGAAGATGTAATTCGCCATCTTTTAAAACTAGTTGCAGGGTTAGATTCTCTAGTAATTGGAGAGGATCAAATTCTAGGTCAAGTAAAAAGATCGTATGAATTCTCCAAGTCTAATAATTATCTTGGACCTTTTCTCTCCATCATTTTTGAGAAATCTATCAGAGTAGGAAGTAAAGTTAGGACACTAACTGGGATAAATAAAGGACGTGTTTCAGTTGGTTCAGTAGCGGTTAGTTTAGCGGAAGAATCAATTGGCCGACTGAATGAGAAGAAAATACTCCTTATAGGATCAGGAGAAGGTGCTAGTCTGATAGCCAAAGCATTAAAACAGCGAAATGTTTCTTTTATGAATACTAGTAGGACTTTTGAGAGAGCCAGATCGTTTGCAGAATCTCTTTCAGGTATACCAATAATGTTTGAAGATGCTTTAACCTCCTTACATTCTATGGATATTATTTTTCTAAGTACTACAGCCCCATATTATTTAGTTACACAAGATAGGATAAAGAAAACAATGGAAGCAAAAAATACCTCTTTATTAATTTTTGATCTATCAAATCCTCGCACAGTAGAAGAGGGGATCTCACAAATAGATAATGTATTTCTATTTAATCTCGATCAAATCGGAAATATTGTTCAGAGGAATCTTCAATGGAGAAAAGAGGAAATCCAATCTGCAGATAAGATAATTGAAGAGGAAATGAAAAATATGGATTTATTATTAAAACGAAGAAAAGCAGATCCAGTAGTTGTTTCTGTTTTTCGTAATGTAGATAAAATAAGGAAAAGAGAACTTAATAAAGCTCTATCTATACTTGGGTCTAATATAGGACCTCAAGAAGGCAAGATTATTGAACAATTTTCACACGCGCTTTTAGAAGGAATAATATCTACTCCTATGAATAATCTTCGTCGACAGATTCAAAATGATAAAAACGATGAGGAAGAACTTATGCGTCTGGCTGCTAAGCTATTCAATTATGAAAATGAAGCAAATTTCCAATAATTCTTTAGGGAATGGAACATATTTTCCAAATATGAGATTAAGACGCCTACGAAAAAGTAAAGCACTTCGCGCTCTCTTACAAGAAACTCGTATCTCGACAGATGATTTAGTTTATCCATTATTTGTCGAAGAAGGCTTAAAGACTACCAAAAACATAGCTTCGATGCCTGATATACAACGAATTCCACCTTCAAAGATTGTAGATGTAGTTTCAGAAATTCTAGATCTTGGAATCAAAGGTGTCGTAGTTTTTGGAATTCCTTCAAAAAAAGATGAAGCTGCAAAATCTGCATACAACGAAAAAGGTATAGTTCAAAAATCGATCAAAACAATAAAGAAACATTTTGGAGATAGAATTGTAGTGATATCTGATGTATGCATGTGTCAGTATACAAATTCAGGACATTGTGGAATAGTTAACGATACTATGGTAGATAATGATTCTAGTATAGAAGTACTGGCTAAAATTGCTGAGAGTCATGCTACCAGTGGTGCAGATATAATTGCTCCATCCGCTATGATGGATGGCCAAGTTTTTGCCATTAGAGAACAGTTGAATGATGCAGGGTTTAATGATACATCTATCATGGCTTATTCAGCAAAAATGGCTTCATCATTATACACACCTTTCAGGGATCTTGCTAATTCTATTCCGACATTTGGAGATAGAAAAACCTATCAAATGCCATTTACTAATACCCTTGAATCCATAAGAGAAATAGAATTAGATATAAAAGAAGGAGCTGATATGATTATGATAAAACCTGCTCTTCCATATCTGGACTTAATCTGCCAAGCAAGGGAGATTTTCAAACTTCCTCTGTGTGCTTTCAGTGTGTCAGGAGAATATGCTCTAATAAAAGCTGCCGCCGAAAAAGGATGGATAAGCGAGACAGATGTCATGATAGAGTTTCTTTCTTCGATAAAAAGAGCAGGTTCTGATATTATAATAACATATTTTGCAAAAAAAATGGCTAAAGTACTCTTAGAAAAATAAGATTCTTATAAATAGATTGTAATAATTAAATATTTGATATCAGATAAATCTGAAAAATTATTTCGGCGAGCAGTTAAGGTTATCCCTGGAGGGGTTAATAGTCCTGTAAGATTCTTTAAGCCGTATCCATTTTTTGTCGCCTCGGGTTTAGGAAGCAAAATAGTTAGTGTTGATCATGAAACATATCTGGATTATTGTATGGGTTACGGATCATTAATCTTTGGACATTCATATTTACCAATTATCGAATCCGTAAGAATGCAACTTGAGAATGGGACTCTCTTTTGCATCCCATCTGAAAAAGAGGTTTATCTTGCTGAAATCATGACTAAGATAATTCCATGTGCAGAAAAAGTAAGATTAGTTAATACTGGTGGTGAGGCAACAATGACTGCTATACGATTAAGTAGAGCTTTCACGAGAAGGAAGAAGATCCTAAAATTTAATGGAGGATATCATGGGGCATATGATTATGTGTTGGTAAAAGCTGGATCTGGAGCTGCAACTATCCCATCATCTGCTGGCTCAATCAATGAAATTTCAAACGAGACTCTAATAGTCGAATATAATGACTTTGGGGAATTAGAAAGAATTATTGAAAAAGAATCAGAAAATATTAGCTGTTTAATAATGGAACCAGTCTTGGCGAATTACGGACTTATAATTCCGGAAAAAAATTACCTAACTGAGATAAGAAAAATTACAAAAAAAAATGGGATCCTACTAATCTTTGATGAGGTTATTACAGGTTTTAGACTATCAATTGGTGGCTGCAGTGAATTTTTTGGTATCACCCCAGATATTGCTACTTATTCTAAATCTTTCGGAAATGGATTTCCAATAGCTGCAATTTGTGGCAAGAAAGAAATAATGGATCAACTATCACCTTCTGGAGATGTTTATCAAGCCAGTACATATGCAGGAAATACTGTTTCTGTAACAGCAGCAATCGCCACCATTGAAAACCTTTTGAAGAATAAAAATAAAATATATCCCACAATAGGCAGATTATGTGATACTTTAGTGATGGGTATTAAAGATCGTGTTAAGGACTTTGATAACCATTACACTTTGAATTCTATTGGATCTCTGTTTCAAATATTTTTTACCAGAGAACAGGTTTCTTCACCTCTTGATATTTTAAGGTCTGATCAAAAGTTATTTGAAAATCTATTCTGGGACTTGCTAAAAAAAAATATTTTCATCCCACCATCCCTTTATGAAACCTGTTTTATTTCTTATTCTCATTCTGATGAAGATATTGAAAAAACCATTGAATGTTATTCTGATTCCTTAAATAAATATACAAAATAAGATGACATCGAAATTACTTATAGGTACAAGAGGAAGTAAATTAGCTCTTGCTCAGACACAAATAGTAATTAAATCCCTTAGTCACCTAAACGAGCCTTTCAAGTATGAGATTATACCAATCAAAACCAGTGGTGATTTAGAGAGCTCTAAGCCATTATTTTATTTAGATAAGAAAGGTATCTTTGAAAAAGAAATAAATGAATCTGTAGTTAAAGGTGATATTGATTTTGCTATACATAGTATCAAAGATGTCCCGGCTGCTCTTCATCCGGATTTAATAATAGCGTCTATTCCTCAAAGAGAATCTGTAAATGATGTTCTAATCACTAAAAATAAAATGAGGCTGGACCAACTCCCAATCGGTTCAATTATAGGAACTAGTAGTTTAAGAAGAGCAATTCAAATTATTTCGTTTAGAAATGATGTCAAGGTCAGACCATTAAGAGGAAACATCGATACCAGAATTGAAAAAGCCATAAAAGGAGAATATGATGCAATCGTTCTTGCTGAGGCAGGATTGAAGAGATTGGGGAAGGAACAATATATCAGTGAAAGATTTGATCCAAAAAAATTTCTACCGGCTGCGGGTCAAGGCGCAATCGCAATAGTATGCAAAAAACAGAACAGAAAACTTGTTAAATCTCTACAGAAAATTGAACATGCTCCGTCCAGAATCTCTATTAATGCTGAAAGATCTTTTATCTCCAATATTGAAGGTGGCTGTCGATTTCCGATTGGAGCATACGCTAATCTATCCCCTAAAACTAAGAAAATTATTTTTTATGGTAAAATATTCTCTTCCGATGGTTTGGAACACATTACCATTAAAAAAATTGGAGATTATAATAAACCAAAAATGCTAGGAAGGTTGGTAGCTAATTATTTAATAGAGAAAGGCGCTTTAAGGCTAGCTGAAAGTTGGGAAAAATCGCTAAATGAATGGAATAAAAAATAAAATTAATGGTAAAGTTTACATCTGCGGAGCAGGTCCAGGAGACCCATCACTAATTACAATGAGATGCTGGGATTTAATAAAAAACTGCGATATAATATTATATGATCGACTAGTTAGTAAAGAAATTCTTACATTAATTCCTGAGAGTACATCAAAGATATATGTAGGACGTTCATCTGGTGATCCTACTACTAATCAAATCAAAACTAATCAAATTATGTTAAAATATGCGTCAGAAGGAAAAAAAGTTTTAAGACTTAAAGGAGGTGATCCTTTTATTTTTGGTCGAGGTGGAGAAGAAGCAGAATTTTTAAACGAGAATGCTATTAATTTTGAAATCATTCCTGGAATATCTTCTGCAATTGGTGCAGCAATTTACTCTGGTATCCCCCTAACACACAGAAAATTTTCATCTTCAGTCGCTATAGTTACGGGTCATGAGGATCCATTAAAAGAAGAAAAGACCGTTAAATGGGACAAAATAGCTACTGCTGTCGATACCATAGTGATACTTATGGGAATTGAAAAGTTAGACTTCATACTGAAGAAATTAGAAAAAAATGGCCTTTCAAAAGAAACCAAAATTGCGGTAATTGAAAAAGGAACCCTTAAAGATCAAAAAATTATAATCGGCAATTTTAACAATATCAGAGCCAAGATTGACAATGCTTCTATAAAACCACCAGCCGTGATTATAATAGGGGAAGTTGTAACATTATCAGAAATTATAAGATGGATCTGATCGATATCGATAAGAGGGAATTGCATGATATTCGCAAGATTATTGCAATAACAAAATCTGAGGGTTCTATCTCTAATAAGTTTATTTATAAAATTGGAAAGTTGAACTGTAGGTTAATTGTAGTTAAAACTTCGAAAATAGTACAATCTGATTCTAACATTCTTATAGATATTTTTAACCTAATTGTAAAAATGACTTCTGGATATATTATTTTTTTAAGTTCTAATGCAGTTGATGTATTCTTTGAAAGTGCTACTTCTTTAAATGTATTTAATAAAATAGTTGATGATTTAAACTCAAAATTTACTGTTATTTCTATAGGACCATCTACTCAAAGGGCGCTTATAAAAAATAATATAGTAGGAAGTAAGGTTCCTCAAGATCATTCTTCTTTAGGTATTATAGAATTATTATCTCAATTAAAAAATGACAAGTATGAACCAAAGATAATAGTTCCCAGAAGCAAGAAGGCAGATAAATTTTTAAAAGAACAATTATTAGAACTAGGTTTTGAAATTGACGAATTCTATATATATAATGTAATCCCAGCTGAGGTGAATTCACTATGGCTTGAATTCTTTAACCTACTTAGAAGAAAAAAAATTGATTCATTGATTTTTACTAGTCCATCCAATGTTAATTATTTCATAAACATTTTACAGAATCACTCTTCTGAGCTATTGCCTCTAGTTAGTAAAATAAAATTGATATTATCTATTGGGCCTCTCACTAGTAAAGTACTTTTTGAATATAACATCCCTTTCATAGAATCGAAAAACCATTCTTTAGAAGGAATTTACGAAACTCTTTATATGAAATTATAAAAATATATAAATATTATAACTTTTTTTATTAATACTATTATTAATAGTATTTGGATTGTAAAATTTATATAACATAACGCCGTTATGAAGTATATGACTACAGAAGAACTTAACATGGATTATAGTAAATATGACTTTAAAGACTCTACTGACTTGTATGTCTATACAGGTAAGAAAGGTCTTTCACGCGGGACTGTCGAAGAAATAAGTAGAATTAAAAATGAACCAGATTGGATGCTCGATTTCAGATTAAGATCTTATGATATTTTCATGAAAAAACCTATGCCTGTATGGGGTGGTGATTTATCAAAAATTAATTTTCAAAATATATTTTATTATACAAAAGCTTCAGAAAAGCAAAGCAAAAGTTGGGATGATGTTCCTGATTCTGTTAGAAAAACATTTGATAAACTCGGAATACCAGAAGCTGAAAAAAAATTCCTTGCTGGTGTTGGTGCTCAATATGAATCAGAAACTGTGTATCATAATTTGCGTGAAGATCTCTCCAAGCAGGGAGTAATATTTTCTGATACCGATACAGCGGTTAAAGAACATCCTGATATCTTAAAAAAATATTTTGGAAAGGTTATACCACCAGAAGATAACAAATTTGCTGCCTTAAATAGTGCTGTTTGGTCAGGCGGCTCATTTATTTACGTCCCTCCTAATGTTAAAATTGAGCTTCCATTACAAGCCTATTTTAGAATTAATGCTGAAAATATAGGCCAATTTGAACGAACTTTAATAATTGCTGACGAAGGTTCAGAAGTACACTATATTGAAGGCTGTACTGCTCCAGTTTATACAACTGAATCATTACATTCAGCTGTTGTGGAACTAATTGCAAAGAAAGATGCAAAAATAAGATATACTACTATTCAGAATTGGAGTAAAGATGTCTATAACCTAGTAACAAAAAGAGCATATGCGTATGAAAATGCGCGAGTCGAATGGATTGACGGAAACATTGGAAGTAAATTGACTATGAAATATCCAGGAGTTTATATGCTTGGAAGAAATGCTCATGCGGAAGTTGTATCAATTGCATTTGCTGGATCCGATCAACATCAAGATGCAGGGGCAAAGGCTGTTCATTTAGCTCCTGATACTACATCTAGAATTACAAGTAAGTCTGTAAGTAAACAATCCGGTAGAACCACATATAGAGGTCTATTACATGTAGCCAAGGGTGCCACCGGAGTTAAATCAAATGTTCGATGCGATGCTCTTTTACTTGATGAAACTTCAAGAACTGATACATACCCATATGTCGAAGTTAATGAAGAGGATGCGACAATTTCTCATGAGGCTAGTGTGGGAAAAATTGGTGAAGATCAAATTTTCTATCTTATGAGTAGAGGATTCTCAGAGTCTGATGCATTGTCCCTTATAGTAGGTGGATTTATAGAACCTTTTACAAAAGAATTACCAATGGAATATGCAGTAGAGTTAAATAGACTTGTCAAACTAGAAATGGAAGATTCTGTAGGTTAGTAACAAATCCTTTTTTTTGAGAGATACATCTTAACATGTACCAACTTTCTTTGCTAGAAAAAAATTTTGATAATTATATTGATAACTTCAAAGAACCATCGTGGATGAAACAACTGAGAGGCGAGGCATTTCGTAATTATACTAGCCTACCGTTAGAATCCTCTGCACTTTATAGTAAATATTCAAATGCTAATAAATTAATTGTCGATAAAGTCTTTTTTAATGATACTAATTTAGAAAATGAATCCACTACTGATTTAGATATTTTTTCTGATCGAATAGATGAGTTCAGTAAAACTACGAGCATTTTATGTAAGAATTCAAAAATTCTTAAATCCTTTGTCCCCACAGAATTAGAAAAAAAGGGGGTAATAATTTTAAATATACCTGAGGCTCTGGGTAAATATTCAGAGCTTATTCAAAAATATCTTAAAAAAAATAAATTAAATTATAAAGAGGACAAATTTTTGGCTCTCTCTTCAGCAGCATTTCAAAATGGACTTTTTATTTTTATCCCAAAGAACACTGTGTTGGAAGATCCTATTCGAATAGTGAATTATCTCTCTGAGGATGGTCTATCGTCAATTTCTAGAAATATAGTTGTATGTGAAGAATTTTCGAAAGCTACTTTCGTTCAGGAATTATATTCACCACGATCGAGTAATTCGAAATTCCAACAAACACATTTCGAACTAATGGAATCAAATATCATGCCTAATGCTCAATGCGAGATAGTTACGTTACAATCGATGGATTATGAAACAAATAGTTTTTCCAATAGAAAAGCATACGTAGAAAGGGATGCAAAGATGTCTTGGTCTTTAGCTCTTTTCGGATCAAAATTATCTAGATATAAAGTAGATAGCATTATGCAGGGGACTGGAGCTTTAGCTGAAGATGTCGAAATAATTTTTGGAATCGGTAATCAATCATTTGATATTACATCCAATTTGATTCATGTCGCACCACATACAAAAGGTAAGGTTTTAGTGAAATCTGTAATGAAGGATACTTCCCAGTCTCTTTTTAAAGGAATGATAAAAATTCTTACAAATGCTAAATCTACTGAATCATATTTAGCAGGTCATGCTATATTATTAGATAAAGGTGCAAAATCTGATGCAATTCCTGGCTTGGAAATAGAGTCAAATGAAGTAAAGGCTACACATTCAGCATCAGTAGCTCAAATAGATGAAAAACAAATCTTTTATCTAATGTCGCGTGGTCTTTCAGAAGAACTAGCCAAAAGAGAGATAGTCGGAGGGTTCTTGGAACCTATTTCACGAAAGATGGGTCCTACTATTCGTGCATGGATTAATTATTTAATTGAAAATAAATGGTTAGGCAAACCGTTAAAGTTAAAGATAGATGAAGCAATGGAACAAATTCTTGAAATTGAAAAAAGTAGATATAGAGAAACTGAAGATATTTTTGAAAAACACTACAAGTATAGGTAACAAATATTAAGCTTATTTTTTTGTAGATAAATAATGTCTGATTGGATAAAGGTTTGTAGTATTGATTCTCTTAAACCTGGGGAGTTGATGGATTTTGATTATAATGACAAAAAAATTCTTCTTGTTAAAATAAATAATAAAATATACGCCAGTGATAGAATATGTACCCATGCTTATGCTGATCTCTCAAATGGTTTTTTAAATGAAGAAGAAAAAACTATTACCTGCCCTCTCCATATGTCTGCATTCAATCTTGAAGATGGAAAACCACTTAACCAACCAGCAGAAGACCCATTAATGCTTTATGAAACTAAAATAGATAACAATTCTGTTTTTATACATGTTTAATATTAAAATATACAATATAATATAATGAATAAATGAGTTGATAGAAGACTCAAATTTATGCATATAAATGAAATATATGGAGTAAATCCTTTACTAATGATAATGTAATATTTTTATAGGCTCAAATTGAAAAATTATAAAATAGTGTTTTGATGAAAATAAAAATATTTTTTTATTCATATTGTTAATGTCAATGTATTGAAAATTGGAATTGTCGGATTGGGACTCATGGGTAGTAACCTTTGCTTACGATTACTTCGAAAAGGATTTCAAGTTAATGTTAATAATCGCGATCTTTCAAAATCATTATTATTAGAAAAAAAAGGTGCGAAACTTTGTAATTCACCAAAAGATTTGGCAGATTGTTCTGATTTTATTATAACTTGTGTAACAAATTTTGAAGCTGTGACCAGAGTATTTTTTCATAAAGATGGGATATATGATACCGAAAACAAAAATGTAATTGTTTCGGACTTTAGTACAATTTCTCCCAACGAATCCATTTATTGTTATCAAAAATTTAAAGAAAATAATATATCAATGATGAGTATTCCAGTGATGGGAGGCCCGAATGCAGCGTTAACGGGAAAGCTTGTTCCAATAGTTGCAGGTGAAGAAACTACTTTTAAAAAAATTAAAAAAGTATTAGAAGAAGTAGGTAATCCTGTTTTTTATATCGGAAATAAGGTTGGCTCAGCAAATGCTATCAAGTTGGCTCTTAATCTCAATATTGGTATAATAGCAATGGCTTTATCTGAAGGATTATTATTGTCTAACCAATATGAAATCGATCCTAACCTTTACTTGGATATATTAAACTCTACTAATTTTAAAACGGGGATGAGTAAACATAAAGGACCTAAAATGGTAAAAGATGATTACTTTCCTTCGTTTTATTTGAAACATATGAAAAAGGATTTAGGACTTGTTATGGAAGCAGCAAAAGAAAAAGAACTTTCTTTGCCTATTACAGGTCTTGTATTTCACTTGTACAATTATGCTGCACGATCAAGCTTAGCAGATCTTGATTATACAGGAATTTATAAATTCTTAAGAAAAATTAATGGTATAGAATAGACAAATTCTCAGGACCAAAATAATTGAGCTATTTCAAATTTATTTTACTAATGCTTAGAAATAAAACAATATTTAATCTAGGTTGATAAATTATAAATTATAAGATCAATAATTAAGTAACTTGGATATAAGTTGATAATAATATTAATAATAATACGGAACCAAAAAGATCATAAATAATTTGTCTAATTTAGTAATAAAAAATTTCTGTAGTAATTGTTTATAGAGGAATAATGATAATGCATGTGAATATCAATTTTGAACTGATTTCAAGAAATTTATGAAAAAATCTTTTTATAAAATAATTTTATAGAAATAAAGAATTACTATGTTTTATTTGAATATAATCTGTTTCCTTATTTAATTCAAGGTATATCATCACTATTTGTTGTTTTGTAAATATAAAATTGAATTCATTTGAGTTTATGTTGATATTTTAATTAGTTAAAATTTTATAAGATAACCGTTTAAAATTAATGAACTTTAGAACCTAATTCAACCCGTTCTTCAGTATCTATAGTTAAAAAAATTGGTCTTCCATTCATTCCATCTAATGCTAAAATCATTCCTTTTGACTCGATATTTCCTATTCTTTTAGGTGAAAGATTAGTGCATACAATTACTAATTTTTCTTCCAGTTCCTCAGGTTTGTAAAACATAGCGGCTCCTAATACTACTATTCTTTTCTCGAAACCGAGATCTATCTCTGCCTTGTAAACTTTGTTCAGCTTAGGTATATATTCAATCTTTTTTATTTTTCCCAGTCTCAAGTCTATTTTAGAAAATTCCTCAAATGATATATCTGTAGGTTGAGTTTTAATATCGTTTTCCATTTTATTTAGTTAGAAATGTAAACTTTCTTCTATATAATATATGGTAATAGCAACCTATTATATTTTTTTGGTTACATAATATTACTTTTATAGTTGTATTCTTCTAATCTCTATTATTTAAAAATTATAATGATAAAACAGCAGGAACGCATTAGTTTTACGTCTCCTACCTATATAGATATTTGAATATATTCAAGAAGGAAATGAAATGAACTTCATTAAATTTCTATCGATAATGATAAAACTTTAACTTTCGATAAAGTAATATATACTAACATTGGGATCTCAATTTCTTTAGACACAAAAACTATAGATTAATTTTCAGATCATAGAATGAGAATTTCAAGAATTAATAAATATAATTTATGTGCTATATAAATGAGTTATTAATCTTCCATTTGAAGAACAGGGAAATAACTGTAACTATCAGTAGTCAGAGTCGGGAGTTATCCTTGTAGGTCCATTCGCAATATGCTCTTCAATAATCTCCGCCATATGAAAATAAATTAAAATAATTTACTTTATTGACTCCAATCATTAAATAGTATGTATCATGAAAATTAATAAAGTCTAAAGTAATACCTCTGATAGCCTTCTATTATTATGAATGTTCTTTAGAAGGTTACAATTATCAATTAATCTAACTAAATTGTTTCCAATTATCAATTATTCTAAAGTAAATTAATATTCTCAATCTTATCCTCCAAGAATAATATTGGGTCCACCATGACCTATTATTATTGTTGATCCTAATTAATAGTAGTAAGTTATGGCTTTATTTTATTAAAACTAGAATAAAATAAATAAAAATAATAATCCTTTATATTGTCTTTAAATATTTTGTTATTGAACTATACAACTCTATTCGGTCAGATACCCTAGTGCTTTCATCATATTTCAGAAGAGGTTTTCATCATTCCGTTGATCTTTAAAGGATTCTATATTAAAAGTTAAACTAAATTAGCTTATTATATTATATAAACTTACAAAGGATCTTTTATAAGAAAATCAAAAAAGGTACTTTATGTCTTTAGAAGAAAAAATACTTGACAAAATTTTTTCTTCAGGTGTATCTGGAGTGAAAAAAACAGATCTTAAAAAAGAATTTGCATCAGTTGATCTGGATAGCTTATTGAATTTATGGATAAAACAAAATGAAATTATTATGTCAAAAAAGGGAAGTACAAGTTATTGTTGGCATAAAGACAGTTATTTACAGTACCTCTTAGATTCAGACCCCAAATTCAAATATACATTTGAATTATTCAAAGAAGTTCAAATTTCTTTTCAAAACTTATCGAATTCTGTTGATAAACATGTAGAAAAATTGGATGGTAAGATGATTGTTTTAATGGATTCAATATTAGCCACAACTACCACTCGTAATCCATTTGAAAATAGTGTATCACCTCCACAGAAAGTTATTAATTTACAAAGCTTTAGTGAAGATTTTGATTTAACAATATGCAAATACTCTGATTCAATCGGATGGGTTCCATTATCCACTTTGAGAAATGATCTATCTCAGAAATATGAAATTTCAGAAAAGGAATTCTATGACCTTGCAGAACAAATAGTAGACGAAAATAGATCCAAATATGAATTGTCAACAGGAGGTAATGAAGGAATTATGATTCGTGGATTGGTATATGGATATGTAAGGTGCTTGTAATTGTTTCCATATAATCTTACCAAAAATCCTTTTCCAAGTGGTCCAACACCTAATTTAGAAGATGCTCATATTTTAGGTGGAAAGAGGCATAAAGAAGCGAGAAATTCTATTTTTTCCTGTATCGAAGACCTTGTAAAATATTCTGGAACTAATGATAATAATGATAAATTCAGAATAATTACAGTTATTCAAGATGTAGGTTCAGGAAAAACTCATCTGACACTTAACATAAAAATATCTGGAATAAATGAAAAAGCAATAATTTCTTATAACGACATGGCGCAAATATATCCAAAAAAGATTTTCAGTATTTATCAATCGATGATTAATGGTTTTCCATCTGATTATCTCTACAATTTAAAAAAAGAATTGCTTTATTATATAAGAGATCGAAGTAGAACAGAGAATAAAATTGCAAAAAAAATATTTAAATTAGGATTTTTTGAGTCTTTAACAGGTAAAGGAATCGATAATAAAATTCTTCAGATCTTAGAAGACAAAATAGAACCCGATTTAGGACATATTGATTATATTTTTGCAGACAATTTTTCTAAGACTGATATATCTATAATTAAGACTATAATACAAAATCGATTTGAAAAAAGTAAAACTTTAACTTTAATAGATATGATAAATTTTCTTTCAACTTTATCAAAAATTAATTTAAAATTATTGAACAAGATCTCATTGTATCAATTCGATGAATTCGATAACCACGAAGAAACACTTTCATTTATGAAAGCTATTATTAATGCACATATTCCCAATACGATCCTAATGCTAATTCTTACACCATCTTCATATCTTAAAATGGCATCAGAGAATAGTTCAGTTTATGATAGATTGGAAAAGGCTAATTATAAAATAGATCTTGCTGGATCAAATTCATTTGAGGAAATATCCGATATAGTTTTAGAATATATTCGAGCGTATAAACCCAATGCTTCTTTTTCTGATTTTCAACGAAATGATCTTTTGTCTCAAATAAAAATACTCTACGAAGATTTCGAGTTGAGAAATATAAGATCTATACTGAATATAATGTACAGTGCATTTGAAATAGCCAGTAACAAAAAAATGTCTATAATAAATGAACAAATTTTAGATGAAACATTACGTAAAATATATCCTGGGTTAAAAATAAAGGGAAGTATAGTAGATATATCAATTTCAGACTACATCAAAATTAAAAATCGAATTGATTTTACGAAGGATATCAAGGGAGAAATTGTAAACTCTTTGCGAGGATTAATAAATTATCTTCATCAACAAAATATCAAATGTAAATACGAATACTATTTGCCTTTAGAAGAAATAGTCAATGTAGTTTATAAAGATTATACTGGTTCAACATCTCAAATTACAATGCTAATAAATGAAACTACTTCATCACATATGAAAAGTACTGTTTTAAATAATACGAAAAAAACAGGCCAAGATTTTAAGTATCCAAATGTCACAACTAGGGATGATAAAACTATGTCTATTAATTTGGATAGGTCAAAAATTATTGATTTACTGTTTGTTTGCGATAAAATTCATAAAAATCTTCATTCCATAGATGATAACAATAAAATATTATTATTAGCAAAATCAATAAACTTATGTTAAATTGTTTTCATTGTATCCTAGTATGAATAGACTAAAATATCTATGAAGTAAATTATACTTATTGAAATTTAGACAATTTACCTCACTTAACGATTTCATTAGTAATATTCATAAGGAAGGTTTTGGGGTGATTGAATATGAAAAGGATAGAGTGCCTTGCATATATGTTCAACAATCACTATACGATATTATTATGGAGAAATGTATCGGAAAAAAATATGTAGTGGATGTTTTATTAAATATTTTTTATGATGGTCGTCATGTATTTGTAGACATTCAGTTGGAATTTATTGGCATAGGAATTGAAGAAAACTTCTTAATTTCGGGTAATAACTCTATAAACTTTTTTGATGCATTAAATGATAGTGGTTTATTAGGAATTATTCCAAAAAATAATTTACATTCTGAAACAGGCAATATTTTTATGATTCAACTTCCTAAAAAAGAACGCATATCCAAAGCCATAGATATAATCAAGTCAAATCTAAAATATTCAAGAACTAATAATGAAGAAAAAAAATACTAAAGTTAAAAAAATAATTGATAACGATGCTAGTTCAGAAGATAATAAAGAGAATCTTATTAATTCTCCGATCCCGAAGGAAATTGATACTCATTATAAATTATATGGAAAGCATATCTGGGAAATTAAATTCTATGAAAAATGTGAAATTTGCAATTCTCCTTTTGATGAATTCGGTTTCTGTGCATGTGGTAGTGGAAAGAGTTAAACCAAAATGTTCAGCATAAAAAATGCGACGACCGGGATTTGAACCCGGGTTACCAGATTGGCAATCTGATGTCCTAGACCAAACTGGACGATCGTCGCTCATACGATTTCAGGTATGTTGGTTATTTAGCCTTTTTTATTTTATATAAACCTAATTTCCTCGAGGTCAAGCTTTCCTGTATATGGGAACATAGTTTGAAATCTTAAACTTTTACTAGATACCAAGTAACAAATATTTGATCGATCTATTATGAAAATTTAGCTTTTTGATTATTTCATGCTATATTAATTTTATGATCATATTTACAATTTCTTCGGCATGAATATTATATCATTTATCGTCTAATTAAATTATCGGTTTCATATAAATTTGTTATTTTGAGCATTATTAGATAAACATATGTGTATATTTGTTAACTCTTAATTGGGATGATATAATAGATCTCATAAGATAAACATGTGCTATTGATTTTGATAATTTATAAAATAAATTAGAAGATGATAATTTTATATGGAATTAAACAAAGTCTTTTACTAAATTAGTCTAATAATATCAAAAAAAATAAAATTATTTTTAATTTAAAGGATTCATAGTCTAAATATATAACATAATTTGGAATCATTTGACTTATTTATGGATACAATAATTTCTTTTACATGAACTAACATTTTTACTATGATTTTAATTAACTTCTAGTATCAAAAAACAATCATACCAATGAAATAAATTTAATATAATTATTCATTCTGAAGTAAATTCATGTTATTTTTGTATAACTAAAACTAAAGTTGAAAAACCTCTCTTTTCAAAGACAGTATTCTCTTTAACCTCCTCTACAATTACCGTTGCAGAAATAACGTCATTTTTTAAACAATTTTTTGCATCAATTATTATATAATCATCCAAAATATCTGCAGAGTCTAAACTTGACTTGTTGACTGAATATTTAACTGGAGATGAAGAATTTAACAAAATTAAATTATTACTGTCGTAACTTCCAATTCTCACTCCTTTTCCAGAACTCGGAATGGCCTTTATATTTAATCTAATTGTCCCTATTGGATTATATGTATAGCCTGACATATTATTTACAAGAATACAAAACTTAAACGGGTACCCTGCTGTATATTCTGCCATTTTAGTGATCCCATCATTCATTATAATATCTATTTTTTTTATAGTGTCCCCAAACTGGTAAATAATACGACTTGATTTAATGACTATCTCTTTGATTTTTTCTTTTCTCATTTTGGTTTCATCTTGATTAAGGTTGTATCTATCTACCCAACTGAGATAATCCAACGAGAGATCTTTTATAAATTCAGAACAAGTATTTTGATAATTTTTTATATTTTCCTTTTCAGAATTAATGTTTTTAATAGACATAATTTAGTTATAGATTTAAAAACTATGAGAGACTATAAATAGATATAGGATTCCGTGTTACTTATGATGTTTAGCAAAATTATACAAGATTTAAAAATTAACTTTAATACAAATAGAAATTTCTTCGATAAATATACAAAAAGAAATCCAAATCTGGTTTATTCTAAAATAAACGAAATAGCACAATTTGTCGGCTCAAGATATAAAATAGATTTGAAGTTGCATTTTCCTAATCCCACCAAAATTTATGTATTTGACTCTTATGGAACAGAAAATATTGGAATTGTAGTGGATCGACTAAAAAAAAACTTTTCTATATCACGCGAAATAATAAAATCTAAAGCAATAGAAATCATCCCTAATGCCACAGCTTCAGATGCTTATATGTATGAGGGAAAGGAAGGAGTTCGTATATCACTAAAAAATGGACGAATAGAATTATTGCCAGGATCTGTACACATTTGGTGTACTATTGATAAAGATGTTGAAAATTATGTTAATTGGTTATGGACAAATGTATTAGATAAACATTCAACTTGAGTTTATATTATTAATTAATTTTTATATTTGTACTAATTAGGTCATATTTATATTTTAATATGCCATTCACATTAAAAATCTCAGCTTTTACCGGCAAAGGTAAATTCTTTGTAATCCATATTTTGTTATTATAGTCCTTTATTGTGTAACTCAACACAAAAGTTTCCAATTCACCTAATTTGGAAAACAAATATTCTTTTGCAGTAATTTTAATAGGTACATTTGTTATTCCAGTATCAATGGAATCCCATTTTGCACCTATCACTAAATATTTAGGTTCTCTTGTGATATCTTTTATTTGTAATATTGATGATTCAATAATATCTAGATATTGTTCATTTTTCAGTTGCTTCTCTTTATTTATCAAATTAGATTTTGATAACTCTGATAAAATTTTTACTGATTTACTTTCATTAGATATGGTAAATTCAGTATTCCAATAATTTTGACTATCTCGAAATAGTATGTTAATCAAATAGTTGTCAAAATGATTGTTTCTATTCTTTATCGTTAAATTATATAAGAATTTGTCACCATTATGAATATTAATTCCTGCTGACCACAAATCTTTGGTACTAGGGATTTGAAGCGCAGTATCAGGATTATCAAATCCTCCATTTGATGTAATTATAGCAATATTTACTATGATAGAAAGAATCACTAATGATACAAAAAATAGAATGATACGTTTCTTAGTTGACAAACCTATTGGCTAAAATTAATTAGTAAAATCTAGGTATTTTTATCAATAAAAAAATATGGTGAATTAATGCTATTTAACTGGAACCAAAAATTCTACTTGTTCAGTAAAGATTCCTGTGTCTATACCTTTTACACTAGTCACTTTAATTTTAACAGTTACCATACCATGTTTTTCAAATGTTATATTATGAGATTTAGTTCCCTCACTTGCTAACTGGTTTTTCAAATCTGTTATTATGGTATTGTTTGAATCCATTATTATCAAGTCGTAGCTAGCTTGACTTGCAGGAAATTGGTCTTTGTCTGCTATGTCTACAGTAAATGTAGTTTCATTGCCTGCAGTTATTACAGGTGGTTCCCAATCCAACGAAACATAGAAGTCTCCCCTAGCCGTTCTTTCTTTCAATGGGGGTGTGACTTCAAATAGTGACGTTTCCGGCATTACAGGTTGACCTTTACCGGTTTCTACCAAGATATACTGAAACTGAATTGGTGCAGAACCTGTAGTTACATCAACATAGGTTTTCGCCATGACGGGATAAGGAAATTCATTCAAAATATAGGTATTACTGGCTATACCTTTGTAATATTCAACTCTTACAGTGTCTACAGGGTCTTTAAATGCTGGAATATTTAATTCTTGATGACCAGATGGTTTTATCTCAGAACCACCGATAGAAGCGATTTTACCCCATGATTGGGAATTCAAAGATTGTCCAGGTTTAGGAACAAATGCTGCTAGCCATTGTAATGAACCTGCATAAGCGCTTCGATATTTGGTCATTTCAGGAGGAATTTTAGATGTTCCTAAAGCGGTTAAATCCAATGGGCTGAGTATAAATGTTCCATTTAACACTTTCCCTTGATCCTCCACAAAAACCGGTGCTATCCAATTACCTTTATCGTCTTGATCCTTGAAATATATTGTCATGGTAAATTCTCGACCATTATTAGTATCAAAATGACTCATTCTATATTTTACATACATATCTTTGGTTACTCCTTCTCCCACATACCAATTATCATCCACAGCAAAAGCATGCGAAAATTTAAGTCCAGTCGTAGCAAGTAGGGCGGTAGAAACTAAGACAGAAATAATAAATATCTGCAATTTTGATATTTTATTTTTTGTCATCAATAGTATTACTGAAAAAGGATTGATAAATGTTTATTATATAATAATTTTAATTAAAATAATATAAATATAATAATATGTCATATTTTGTAAATGTGTAATTGCCCGTCTGTTCATTTTTATGAAGTTGAGTTTAAATTAGCAGGGATGACTGTTGTACCTACTCATAAAAATTGTGGAGAATCATTAAATGAAGAACAATTATCTAAATTTGACAAAGAATTAATAAAACATTGGAGATTTGAAGAAACTGAATAAAATGAAAAGCGTAGTTCAAATACTATAATTTAGGCAAATTTATTAATGTCTTTTTATTATCAATTTTAGGTGTCTTTGAATGACAAAAATGCTTAATGTAAATATTGATACAAATGGAATAGATCAACAAGAAGCTCAAGATTGGGTGTCAGAACTAGCGAATGTGTATGCTGATATGGAAATAGAGGACATTAAAGTTTCTGGAAATAACATTTCTTTTAAAGCGGGATTATCGGGAATGGAAGATACGGAGTCTGATGACGTTAGAATGAAGATAGATGAGTATCTTTCAATGAATGAAGCTTTTGAAGTGAAAAACATCTCAATTAAATAGCTTATTCCTAAGAATCATTTTTTTTAAATTAAATCAATTTAATTATTTTTTAAAAATCATAAACGAGTGTTACTCAACTTTAAATAGTAGTTTAGGACATATAAATACTATGACTTGTAAAGGTATTTGCATAAGGCATAAAGCACAAAAACCTGTAGGATCTGGGAGATATGCTAGCGGCCAAAAGCGTTGTCAAATATGTGAAATATTTATAAAATGGGACGGTTTATGGTGTCCCTGTTGCGGATATAGATTAAGAACAAAACCACGTAATTTAAAATATAAAGCTAAATTACGTGCCAGAACTAAAAAGACCATAGAACCATTAACAGCTCCAGTTATAACTGCATAGTTTGAGCGATCATTAATCTTTTCGTTTTAGTAGGGGTTTAAAGTAATATAAATAACTCTAGGTTCAATTATAGAACTTTATTTAAATTCAGCTAGTAATAGAGCTTTTATAACGTTAAAAATTATACAATTAACAAGCTCCGATGGTGTAGTCCGGTTAAGCATTTCGCCCTCTCAAGGCGACGATCCCGGGTTCAAATCCCGGTCGGAGCACTTTTCTATAAAATTCAGTAGTCCGGTATTTTTCTTCATTTTACATGTTCCCATGATAATAGGGGGACTATCAAACACATCATCATTTTATAGAATTATAGTTTAATTTGTTATATACATAAATATTACTAGGTCCCTCATGAATTTAATTCTGCAATTTTTTCTAGAGGTGCCCTAATATTTTTTATAAATTTTTTTAGATTTACTTTATAATAAATTATCTCTCCTCTTCTCTCAATTACTGCTATAATTGCTACTTTTCCCATTTTTTCTATTGAACGAATATTTTCGTATAACAAATTTGCCTTAATACTAATGCCTTCATTAATTCCAAAAATTATATACTTGGCTGGTTTTCTAGAATATTCTCCTCTTTCATAAACACGAAAATCATTCCCAAATCCGAAACCTTCTTTAGCGATATATCCTCGTGTTCTAAGATCTCTGAATATTAAAAATTTAGTAAAAATGGATAAATCTTTTTTCAATAATGTCTGAAGAAAATTGGAAAAGTCAATTATTTTCTTCTTCTTTTTTAAAACTAGTCTTTTTGAATATAATAAAAATAGAGATTCGTAACTTTCTAAGATAAACTTTTCTTGAATTTTGACTCCATACCCTTTATTTCTTAGTTGGTCCTGTTGTTTTACCGATTCAATCACAACTGCACCATTGCGATCGATAATACCCTCTATAATGAAAGCGAATTCTGACTCAATTTCATTTGACATCCTATTATCCTCTAACGTAAACGAATAAATCAAAGTTTATTTTAAGTATAAAAAGATTCGTGATCTAAAAGATGAAAGGAGCTAATTATAGGGAACCCCGTGGAATGCCATATGTTCGAAGGGAATATATTGCTGGTAAGCCACAGTCTAAAATCGCAAAGTTTTCCTCAGGACAGGCTAGCAATAATTATGATTTTAAATTAGAATTATTAGTGACTGAAAACATACAAATTCGACATAATGCCTTAGAAGCAGCTCGCTTAGCTGCCAACAAAAGAATGTCACAAGCAGGAGAGGCTACGTTCTTTTCTAAATTAAAAGTATATCCTCACGTTCTTCTAAGAGAAAATAAAATGATTGCTACAGCAGGTGCAGACCGACTTCAAGAAGGTATGAGAAGGGCGTTTGGGAAAGCAACAGGTTTAGCCGCCCGTCTTAAACCAGGCCAAACAGTTATTGAAGCCTATGTTCTTTCAACTAATCTTTCATTAGCAAAAGAAGGGTTCAAAATAGCATCTAGCAAAATAGGATGCCCTACTGAAATTCGTGTAACCAGTTTAAAATAATTCTAACTTAGTATTTTCATCAAAAATCAAGTCTAAATTTATCTTTTTTAGAGAAATATCAATTATTTTTTATAAATTTAATTATCCCAGATATTGGCAATGATAGGATATACTGAAATTAGTATATGCCTAAAAAATATTTAATCACTACTAAAATAATCGAATTATAATAATTAATTAGTTCGACATTTAAATAAATTACTTTTATAATAAAAAAGGACTCTCCTCTAGAGTAGATATAGATTAGAAATTGAAGTGCTTTTACTGACTCATAATTCTAAGGTTATAACATAGCTCCATCTTTTTAGGTTATAATCATGAAGAAAATGATAGATAATTGAAGATTTTTCCTTCTATTAATCCTTAATTTAATTATCATAACCTTTATTGTATCAGAGATGTTTTCTTATATGACTAACATGAGATTTCTACAGGATTTAGACGATAAAGAATATGAAGGAAAAATAGCTCTTGTAAGGGTAGATTTCAATGTCAGTATAAGAAATGGGCATATTGGAGAGGATTATCGAATTCGAATGTCCCTTCCAACAATAGAATACCTTACAAAAAGAAATTGCAAAGTTATTTTAGCATCTCACTTGGGAAGGCCTTTAGATCATCATACGAAATATTCTCTAAAACCGGTAGCTCATAGATTATCAGAAATTCTTTCTAAAAGGCAAGTTAGATTTGTAAATAATTCAATAGGTGTTGAAGTAGAAAATGAAATTAAAAATCTTCCATGTGACGGTGTAATATTATTAGAGAATCTTCGGTTTTATAAAGAAGAAGAACTTAATGATCCTGAATTCTCAAAAAAACTCGCCTCTTTTGCAGATTTGTATATCAATGATGCATTTAGTACATCCCACAGAAAGCATTCTTCAACTTATGGCGCAGCTACACTCTTTGATATTAAATTAGGTGGATTTAATTTAAAAAAGGAGATTGAATATTTGACCATGATAAAGGAAAATCCAATGAGGCCATTCACTATAGTTATTGGAGGAGTGAAAATCAAAGACAAAATAGGAGCATTAGAAAACTTATTACCAAAAGCAGACAAGGTCTTGATAGGCGGTGCTGCTGCCTATACTTTTTTAAAATCAAAAGGATTAAAAATTGGAAATTCCATTATCGATTATGATCATCTGAAATGGGTTGACCAATCACTAAAAAAATACGGTGATAAAATTCTTTTACCTTCAGATCATCTTGTATCTTCCAACCCAGAAAATACTACGCCTATATATTGCATGGAAAACATCCCAGATGGAATGAGCGGTTTTGATATTGGAATTAATACAATACGAACTTTTTCTGCTCAACTTGGCTCGAAAACAAAAGGTACAGTATTTTGGAATGGACCAATGGGATTATTTGAAAAGGATGTTTTTTCTAATGGAACTATAAATATTGCTAAAAGTATGGCACTTGCATATTGGCGTGGTTCGACAACTCTTATTGGCGGAGGAGATACAATGGAAGGAATGAAAAAGGCAGGTGTGTCTGAAAATGAGGTAAGTCATGTTTCCACGGGAGGAGGCGCTACATTAAGGTATTTAGCTGGAGATAAGATGCCAGGATTATTCATTTTAAATTGATAAAACGTATATTCTTCTAATATAAAGTTAATACTCTATCCCTCTCTTAATACAGCTTATTGTAATTTCTAATTGAAAAGTAGGATTCTAAAAAATTTTTTATATATTTCTAGTAGGCAAAAATACAGTTAATGAAATTATTGATTGCGATTAATAATAATGATTTTGATTTAATACTATTATTAACACTTCATCGTATTATATCTGGATTAATTCTTTATTAAGTGATGCTAGACAAATAAAAGAAATAAAGTAAGCCTGTTTTTATAATCCAATAACTTTTAACTTTTAAAATGTTTTTATGAAAAACCTTAGTGAAATATTTCATCGTATCAAAAGTTATATTGATTGATTAAAATTGAAGATAGAATTTTGTCATAGAAAAAAAGGGAACAACGAGGGTTAAATTTAGACCTGATAATAGCAATGGTTGAGGGGAGACGATCTCATTGATGTATCTGGGTTAGTAAGATCATATAATTAGGATTATTGCATTACCTAATGGTGTGATATAGAACAAAAAGTAGCTAAATTGGTATGATTGAGTCGATTTAGATTTCCAACTATAATTGTCAGGTTTGTAAAAGTTACACCATAATCAAGAAACACTACCTTGGTTTAATTATTTAGGAAAAATATTTGTCAATAGTGGAATGTTGGTTTTAGCTAATATGTTTTTCTTTTAAACATAATAAAAATCTTTAGTAAAAGGGCTGAAAAAAGAATAAAATATCTCTCAACGGTCTTGACAATCACTATATTTATTGTCGATCAAACGACAATTGCTATCATTTCTTACAATCACTATCAAACAATATGTCTTTCATAACCATCATCACTATCCAAACACTATCAATGTAACATTGAAACTATTAGTATACTTATCTGGATTTAACCAGTAAAATTACAGAATATAAGATATAATTAAGGAATTGAGGCTGATTTATTATTATTTAATTAACCTGAAGAACTTACTCCTTTCACGAGAAATGACGTTTTGTTTAAAAAAAAGTATTATTTGCATATATAAATATCTTATCCTCTTACATCTATGAAGAAGATCACAATTTCTGTTTATTATTATCATTGTAAGAATATTAACCGTCAAGATTGAGTTTTGTCATTAAAGCACTACCTCATTCTTTCTATCAAACTCTTTTCCAATGGTGAAATCAGGCTATGTTTTAAATCAAGGAAATGACATGCTTCTGGATACTATGTTTATAGTCTGAATATGTAGACAATATTTTTAACTAAAGATTCCAAACAAATATGACATAATAATCTTTTAGTATAATAGAAAACATGAATACAAAGCAAAGTCTCGGTTTACTAGTTCAACTGGCTCAATGCAGCTCCAAACCCTTTATTATTATTGCCAATCTGAACAATAATCTCATCGATTATCGATGCAGAAACTCTTATCATTCTCTTGGGAGAATGAAATGGATGCTCCCATTCGTATCCGATTTCAAAAAGTAACACAACATCTTACTATATGATGTTCAATTGGCATTAGGTTTTCCTTATCCTTGAAACTAATAAATCAAAAACAACGGGTATATAAAAATAACTGTAGATTCTAATTATCATAAATTTACAAGTTATTAAAACAAGACATTCATAGCTATAAAACTTTCGTTAACTACTAAAATAATTATTATAAGTAATATCGATTAATTTCTTTGTCTTATTCAAAGGTCAAAATCCCCATTGTTATAATTAGTTATAAATTCATCGATATTTTCCAAGCAGTGTAATACCATATTACGGCTTCTTTTGATAATCCAATAAGGAAACTCATCAGAAGTAAAGATATGTTGTTCTCTAAATAACACAGGTAGATACCCACCATGAGTAAAAATTTGAACTACTACATATTTTTCTGAAACAGTAGCTATTTCTTCCTCAATGCTTACTTCATTTTCTTCAATAGTTCTTCGATACAAGACAATAGGATAATTATTCTTATTGCTAATTAGAAGTACTTTATCTATCTTTTCTTTAAATTTTTTAATTAAAAATTCATCTAAAGTAATCTGGGAATTATGAATGGAATTTTTTTTTCTCTTGCGCAAATAGTAGTAATTTATAATGTGGGAATGAAAATAAATATTTGTGTTAATAATTTTTAACTAACTAATAAGCGTTAAATTTATTATTATGTGAGGATTAGGTATAATAATAAAATATCTTATACTAATATACATTTAACTATATAGATATATTAACAAATGATTTATTAAAGTAGTTTCAATCCCCCGGTAATCTTATCAATTAAATAATCTGGTGCAGGACCAATACCAACACAAGTGGCAGTCCCAGCCTCTAATTGGGTTAATCCAGCATCTCTAACAATAGCAGTCGGTAGATTATTAAATTGTCCTAACTTATTTAGTTTCTCTAAATCCTCTAAGGAGTTAACTTTTAAAACTATTTTGGGTTGTCCCCCTTCAAACCATACCTTAAACCATTCCATATTCCTATTTCGTGCTCTTTCGCTAGATAATATAGCGGCATGGGCAACCTGTGCGGCCAACTTCCCACTACCCATTTTCAAATCTTTTCTTACTATTATGACTTGTTTTAATTCCATTAAAAATACATTTTAATTATTTGTATTAAAATAATTTATATTATTATGGAAAAAAAATTTGATTCCATTGTTGTAGGTGGTAGTATTTCTGGATTATTATGCGCTAGGGAAATTTCAAAATCTGGTCTTTCTGTTGCAGTATTAGAAGAAGATTATGAAGTTGGCACTCCAGAACATTGTGGAGGTTTAGTTAGTCTTGATGGATTAAAACAATTAGGAATAATTCCTTCGAGTAAGGCAATTTTAACTGAGGTAAATAAAGCAAAAATTGTCTCATCTAACCAAGGATTTGAAGTCTGTACAAATAGAGAAAAAATAATAGTTTTAGACAGAAGGGAACTTGATAAACAAGTTGCATTTCAGGCTCAAAAATTAGGGAGTGAGATAAGAACTCGAAGCCTAGTGATGTCAGTGAATTATGATAGCTCTAAAAAAGAGTTCAAAATCAAAACTAAAGATAATATTTATTATTCCCAGTTTTTTATTGATGCAAGGGGTATTACTTCTCTTATTAATAATCATAATAGAGATGGTGTATTGCAGTCGGCACAATATGAAATTTATGCAGATTGGATACGTCCAGACGAGATACTAGTGAAATTTGATAAGGAAAAGTATCCAGATTTCTTTGCGTGGATAATTCCTAGTGGTAATGGCAAAGGCAAGTTTGGAGTAGCAGGGAGAAAAATAAACCCCTTACAAACTCTTGAATCTTTTATCGAGAGCTTTGGTGCTAAATATTCTATAATACGTAAAATTTATGCGCCAGTTTGGATAGGCGGCCCATTAAAAAAATTTGTATTTGAAAATACAGTAATTGTTGGAGATGCAGCAGGCCAGACAAAACCTACAACTGCTGGTGGTATTTTTTCTTGCGGAATGGGTGGAATTTTGGGTGGTAATCATATTGCACTGAATAAAAAACCCGTGATTAAGTCGTTGGGTATTGATTATGAGAAGGAATGGTTTTCAATATTCGGAAAAGAGTTTCAAAGAATGCTTTTTTTTAGAAGGATAATGGAAAGATTGGACAACAAGTCAATTGATGCAATATTTTCTATCATTTCTGATTCTGATATTTTAGAAATATCAAGGTCAGCAAATTTTGATTTTCATAGCTTTGCTTTATCAAAGATTTTGGGATCAAAAAAGGCTATCAAATTGATAAGTACTCTATTAGGGAATGAATTTAGACACCTTCTAAATTAAGCAAAATATAAATTCGGTTATTTTTCCAATAGATTTAAAATGTCAACGTTGCAATTGCCTGTTTGTTCATCATGTAATAGACCTATTATGCCAAACGATGAATGTGTAAAATTTTATTGTCCTAATTGTGGTTATGTACTACTATGGAGATGTCAAAGCTGTAGAGAATTCGCCAGATTGTATAAATGTGTTAACTGTAGTTTTGAAGGTCCATAAATTGTCACGACTAGTTGCTCGAATTAAAATTCTTCCGTTAGAAGCAGAAACAGATCTTGATGAGGTAATTACCAAATTGAAGTCTAGTATACCGACTGGGATGGGGATAGAAAGATATGGAAAAGAACCAATTGCTTTTGGACTAAATTCTTTGATATGTGATTTTAGTTTAAACGACGAAGAGGGCCAAATGGATTCCTTAGAAGATTATATTAAAAAAACTGAGGGAGTTAGTGAAATTCAAGTAATGAATATAAGCAGAAAATCAGTAAATATAAAGTAACTACTTATTTTAATCCTAGAGATATTTTAATATAATTGCTACAGCGAAGTTTTATTTGTGTATGAGATATCCAATAAGAAACATTGTTTATGAAAAAATAAAGCAATCCAACACTTTAACTGATTCAGAGTTAAGTTCACTCCTATCCAAAGAAGGGATTGAATTGGACCTTGCTGAAATTAACAAAATATTATTGGATCTCGAAATATATGGGCTTTTGCGGGTCTCATGGATCTCGAAAGACAAGCGACGAATAGAATTGATAAAATAATTGACTGGTAAATAGCTACTTCTGATTACTCTATCAAATCCTATAGTAGAAAAGTGCATCTATAGCCACTCCAATAAAAATTATAACAAGATATGGCGCAGTGACTTTATATGCTTTCCATGCAAATTCTGGAGTAGGATTTTTAGTCAGTTTATAATGATAAATGAGCATCATAGTTCCTGAAACTAAGGCTATAGCAGTATATAAAAGACCTAGACCAAAAAAGTATAGGGAAATAGAAAATGGAAGTAATATAGCAGTGTTAATAAAGATATATTTGGCAGTTCTTTCATTGCCTATCAACACTGGTAACATAGGAACCTTGACACTTGCATACTCTTCTCTTTTTTTTATTGCAAGACACCAGAAATGAGGAGGAGTCCACATGAAGACAAGCCAACCGACCAAGAATCCTGTTAAATCAATTGATCCAGTGGTGGTAGCCCATCCTGCCATGGACGCGGCACTTCCAGCAAATCCTCCAATTATAATATTAGCAGAATTTGACCTCTTTAGCCACATTGTATATATTACAACATAAAAAAATATTCCTAAGGCAATCATAAAGGTAGCTACAGGATTTAAAGCTAACCAAGCAATTACCACCGAAATTATACTAACAGAAAGGCCATAAATTAAAACAGTCTTCGCAGATAATTTACCTGAGGGAATTGGCCTCGTTGATGTTCGTACCATAGACTTGTCTATGTCTCTATCATAGTAATGGTTTAATGCACTGGAACCCATGGAAGCAAGGGCACCAGCCAGAACTAAAAAACCCACTTGCCAGAAAGAAACATCCCAAGGAATATTAGGGGTACTATCGAATCTAGTTGCACCTAGCAAAGAAGTTATTGCTGTTATTACCAGTACTACTACAATACGAGGTTTTGAAACTTCAATATATGATTTTATATCCACTGCATTGGATCTCCAAAACTGATTTACATATCTTGGATTTATTTTATTCGTTATGACGTTGCTACCTGTTTCATTTCTAAGAAAATTCTAAATTTACCATTTGTTGAAAAGGTTAAAATTATAGCATAATTCTCCAAATTACAAAGCATGGCAGATTGGGATTTGTTAACGCCAGGCATAGGATTAACTTCTATAGGAATTGTAGGTGTATTCGTCTCGCTATCTGGTATTGCAAAAACATTCCTGGATGGGATGCATGCTGTTTCGCTTCTGACGCTTTTAATTGGTCTGATATTTTTAACTCCGGGTATTTTTAAGGATGGGTTCCCTTCTTCTAGGAAAGCTAAACTAGGATCATTTATAACGTTAGGAATCCTAGTTATTATAGGATTAGTTGGAGCTGTATATTCAAGTGGACAGACACCTACAATATTTGTTTACATTGGGGTCCTAGTACTTGTTTCGGTAACCGCTGTTGCAGTAATTCTTGGAATATATAGAAATAGTTCAAAAGTGAAACTTTATCTTGGCTCATTTGTTGTTGCTGTTATAATTGGTATTGTTTCGTTTTCGACGGTTGGAAATCAGCTCCAGAATCCCGAAGCTGAGTCACAAGAAACAAAGGATCTTACAACAGCTGAATTAAAACCGGTCGCTGAAATCGACATAACTAAACTAGCTAAAGTAGATATTCTTGCTGGTTCCTCAGCCCAAGGGAATCCAGATTTTGATCCTGATATGTTAGTAGTAAAGAAAGATTCTGTGGGTATTAATTGGATAAATCAAGACAATGTACCTCATACAGTAACGAGTTTAAAGGATGATGGGAAATCATTTGACTCATCGATAATAATGGGAAATGCTAATTATACTCTTTTACTTTCAGATCTTAAAGAGAAAGAATACGACTATTTTTGTACGATACATCCCTATATGAAAGGAAAATTCCAATTAGAATAACTTTTTTTATTTGCGATAAGATTTAAATTATTATAGAAATGTATCATAAGTTACATTTTTTCTATAAATATAAAGGACACTTGTGTTCTCAATCTAATGAATAAGGAATTAATATTTTTAAATAAGAGTCATTTGAATTTACTCACAAAATTAGCCATTAATTCGTTACCAAATGAATCTTGCGCATTATTGTTAGGAAAAAGGGCTTATACCAAATCTATTGTTAAATCTATTTTACCAATGAATAACTCATTACATTCTTCGGTTGCATTTAATATTACTCCTGATGATCTATATAATGCATATAATAAAGCTAGAGTACTGGAGCTAGATGTTATTTCAATTTTTCATTCACATCCATCTAATCCTCTTCCTTCCGAAACTGACCAAATTTTTATGTTACTCAATCCTATTATTTGGATAATTTACTCTACTTCTTTGAATAGCTTTAAAGCGTTCATATTTGATAATTTAGACCATCTTAAAGAAATTAGAATACGTTTTATCAAGGACTAATTCTATCTGGATCTCTTGGATATAATACTACTTCTCTTATATTTATTGACCCAGTTAAACTCATTATCAATCTATCTAATCCTAGACCACATCCGGCGTGGGGAGGCATTCCCCAATCAAACACCTTTAAGTGCTCTGAAAAATCATCTGGTTGAAGGCCCTGGTCTGCTAATCTATTTCTAATTTTATTTGGATCGTGTTGTCGTGAACCACCTGATATTAATTCTAGATAACCAAGTTGCAAGTCAAATGAATCAGAAAGAAAATTGTCATATTCGTTTTCAAGAATATAAAAAGGTTTTAACTTTAGAGGCCACTCAGTTATAAAATAAAAACCTGGATGTAAATCACCTAATTTTCGTAAGGATAAATCTGATAAATCGTCTCCATATACTACATTTTCACCATTTTCTTTTAATTCTTGAATACAGGATTGATAGGTTAGTCTTTCAAATTTTGTCGCTATAGTCTTTTTTATAAATTCACTTGTTTTAAAATCTAGATAACCTAAATTGTTTACACCTATTATAACATTCTTTATTAATCGTTCCATTATCTCCATTATATCAAAATAGTCTAAAAAAGCCCCTTCAATATCTACACTATAAAATTCAGTTAAATGCCTTACAGTATTAGAATTCTCTGCTCTAAAATATGGAGCGATTTCAAATACACGATCCATTGCTAATATCAGTTGTTCCTTATAGAGCTGAGGACTTTGAGCAAGGTATGCTTTATTCTTAAAATAATCAAATTCAAATAAATTTGCACCTCCTTCGCTTGCACTTCCAATAATTTTAGGAGTATTGACCTCAAGAAATGCCAACTCTCTTAAAGTTTGTCTTACTATTTCTAATGCATAAGATCTTATAACAAATAATTTAGAAACATTTTCATTCCTTAAGTCTAATGCCCTTGCATTTAATCTCTTATCGATTGCTGACTCTAATCGTCCAGTAGGGTCAATCGGAAGAGGATGTTTAGAATAATATATTTCTACGATCTCTTCTAATTTAAGCTCTACTTTCATCTCTTTTGCTTTGCTTCTTTGTATAGTTCCAGAAAGTATGATAGAGCTCTGTCTAGGTATATCCCTAACTTGTGGAAACTTTTCTGGATCAACTATTACTTGGATTCGACCTGTTATATCTCTCATTACTAAAAATATTATTTTTCCTATATCGCGAATGTCTTCAATCCATCCCGCTACATTTACTTTCTGTCCAATAGTATCTTCTTTTAATTCTTTAGCAAAATTTGTTCTTTTAAACTTCTCTTTCAATTAAATTTATATCTAATGTGGTTTATTTCATTTTTTCCATATTGATCACACTTAATCGATATACTCGACGAGTAATTCTATATTTCTCATTTCTTTTGCAATTTTAGTAATTAAATTGGTATCCATTTTAATATTTTGATTTTTTTTGTTAGAGATAATTATTTTCGTCAGTTTGTTTCCATCAGGAAGCCAAACTAAATTGATGGAAGCAATCTTAACTGGGAATATTAAATTTTCAATAAATCTTCTCTCAGTTGCACCACTTTCAATGAACCAAACACCGTTGTTAAACTCATGTTTTATATAATTTAATAATTCAAAATTCGAACGTAATATACTAATATCTGATGTGGGGAGTATCAGCACCAATCCTTCATCAATTTTGTGGGCTCCTACTAGTACAAATTTATCAATTATATTATTTTTATCCGCTAATCCAGTTAATTTCATCGAAGCCTCAATATCTCCAACAGTCAAGTGACCAGTTTTCAATTTGGATTCACATCTTGAACATAAAATTCCTGTTTTAGCATCAAAAGAACAAATAGGAGTTTTCAACTATTCTCAATCAATAATGCTAATCGGTCCATATATATATAGCTCAAATGCTATAAAAATTGAAAATATATTTATTCAGGGTTGATAAGTTTTAGATTTGTTAAAAAATAAGTTACTAATAAATGATCTAAATGTCTCTTACTTTTTACATAATAAATGTATTAATGCAGTTGACAATGTATCTTTAGAATTAAAATCATGTGAATCACTTGGGATTGCTGGAGAATCGGGATGTGGGAAAAGTACCCTGGTTTCTGCAATAATGAGAAATATATCACCTCCTGGTAAAATAACAAGAGGAAATATTTTTCTCGATGGAGAAGAGATAACCAAGTTATCTGATAAAGAATTTGATTCAAAAATTAGATGGAAGAGAATTTCTATAATTTTTCAAGGAGCCCTTAATTCATTAGATCCTGTATATCCAATAAAATCCCAGATTAAAGATGTATATGAAACCCACGGTCAATTATATGATAATAATAAGGTAATAACAATTCTAGAAAATGTGGGATTAGAGAAATCTGTTTTACAAAAATATCCTCATGAGTTAAGTGGAGGTATGAAACAAAGAGTTGTTATTGCTTTAGCATTATTGCTTGAACCAGATATTATTATTGCTGATGAACCGACTACGGCGTTAGATGTTCTCGTTCAGGCACAAATAATTAAGGTATTGCAAAAGCTTAAGGAAAAAGGAATAAGTATAATTTTAATTTCTCATGATCTTGCTTTAATTTCTGCATTGGTAGACAAAATAGGAATTATGTTCGCAGGAAAAATTATCGAGTTTAACACTACCAAAGAAATTATTTTTTCTCCAAAAAATGAATATACTAAAAAACTAATCTCATCTACTCCTCAACTAAGAGAAAAAGTTCAAAAATAAAAATTTAACGTTAATACCAAAAATCTAAAGGATTTTTGACTTCCAAATTTTAACAATAATTTTTTGTTATAATAGTAGAGATATAGATAAAGACAATCAGATAAAACAACTTGTAAATAATTAATAATTAATTATTAAAAAGAAATTTTATTGAAAATCATGTAGTGATTTCTCTTTATGTTGTATGATTTTTGTATTTAATTCGGATAAATGACTTTCTAATATGTGTAAATTAGCACATTTGTCATGCATAATGCCTATAAGACAAAATTCACATGAGGTCACGAAAGATATATCATCAAATTTTCCTTTACATAAGCTACAATCTTCAGAATCAATATCGTAATCTATCAAAGGTTTTAACCAAGGCTCTCTCCATAATAACTGCATGTCTAAATAATTTGGTTAAACATATATATTATTTTCAATTTTCAATGAGAGAAGCTCTTGAAAGTCTATAAAAATCCAGTTCCTACAGTTGATGCTATTATTCAAAAGTCTTCTTCACTATTACTCGTCAAGCGAAAGAACTATCCTTTTAAAAATCAATTTGCATTACCGGGAGGATTTGTAAATGAAGGAGAAACCATCGAAGATGCTATTGTTAGAGAAGTGTATGAAGAAACATCATTAGAGGTCCATCCGATTGACATTCTAGGGGTATATTCTGACCCAACTAGAGATCCAAGGGGACACATAATGACCGTTGTCTTTATAGTCTTAGTCATTAGAGGAATTCCTACTGCTGGCGATGACGCCCACGAAACTTCATGGATTCCAATAAATAAAATAGATGAAATACAAATTGCATTTGATCACAAACTTTTGATACACGATTACTTAAAATGGAAAAAAGAAGGAGGAACGTATTGGACCAGCAAAAAAAGGTAATAATACAGGTTATCCGAGACATCTAATCTTAGAAATAATGGCAATTTTTATTTTCCTTCCATCCATTTATATTTACTGCTATAATAATAAACAGTATAATGCAATCATCCGAGTTGGAAACGAATAAAATACGTAAAGATTTTCCAATTCTGACTCGCAAAATTAATGGCAAGCCGTTTGTGTATTTCGATAATGCATCGACGACTCAAAAACCGTTATCAGTTATAAATAAAATTGTGGATTATTATTCTTCATATAATTCTAATATACACAGAGCTGTTTATGATATAGCAGAAGAAGCGACGAATGCTTATGAATTAACAAGAAAAAAAGTATGTAAATTTATTAATGCAAATTCTCCTCAAGAAATAATTTTTACTCGCAATGCTACTGAAGCAATAAATTTAGTTTCCTACAGTTGGGGTAGACAGAATATTAAAAAGGGAGATCTTATAATTTTATCAGAACAAGAACACCATAGCAATATTGTTCCTTGGCAAATGTTAGCGAAAGAAAAAAATGCCCAAATAAAATATTTAAGAATTGATGAAACTGGAAATTTAAACTTAAATGAATTAGAATTTTATCTTAATAATAATAACACCAAATTAATTTCTTTATGTCATATGTCAAATGCACTTGGCAATATTATACCAATCAAGAAGATCATAGACTTGGCCCATACTTATAACATACCTGTATTTGTTGATGGTGCTCAGTCTGTTCCTCATTTAACAACAGATGTAGCCTCTCTGGATTGTGACTTCCTCGCTTTTTCCGCTCATAAAATGTTAGGACCCACAGGAGTTGGAATTTTGTATGGGAAAAAAAAAATCTTAGAAGGAATGGACCCATTTATTTGTGGAGGTGATATGATCAAAGAAGTACATAAAGAAAACACATTCTTTAATGATTTACCTTATAAATTTGAAGCAGGTACTCCAAATATAGCTGATGTTATTGGTTTTAGTTCAGCTTTAGAATATCTGAATGAAATAGGGATGGATCATATCAGAAACCATGAAATTGAGTTAACAAAATACGCCTTAGAAAAGATGTCTGAACTTAAACAAATGAAACTATACGGAGATATTAACCTACAAAACCGTGGAGGAATTATATCCTTTAATTTAGGTGATATCCATCCTCATGATTTGGCCACTATTTTAAATGAGCACTCCATTGCAATTCGTTCTGGTCACCATTGTGCCCAAGTGTTAATGGAAAAACTAGATGTATCTGCAACATCCAGGATTAGTTTCTATATTTACAATACGAAAGAGGAGATCAATATCTTTATTAATGCGTTAGGCGAAGCTATTAGACTGTTTCAACTTTGAGTGATGATATTTATAGAGAAATTATTCTAGATCATTATCGAAATCCTAGAAATAAAGGAAAGATTGATAATGCAAATGTTATCATCCACGATAGCAATCCGCTATGTGGTGATCAAATTGATATTTATCTCAATGTAGTAGAGGGACAAATTAAAGATATTAAATTCGATGGCAAGGGATGTGCTATTAGCCAAGCTAGTGCATCTATGCTAACTGAGATGGTTATGAATAAACCTTTGACTACAGCTAAAGATATATCCAAAGATGACGTATTAGAAAATATTGGATTAACTAACTTAGGCCCTGCAAGGATAAAATGTGCCTTACTATCTCTAAAGGTCTTAAAGATGGGAATGGTCAAATATTATTCTGACAAAGAACCTACTACAGCTGAAGAAATGGAAAAAGATTCTAATCTTTTCTAAAGTTGTTTTAATTTAAACCATAATCTTTTTTTAAAACCTAAATTCTCTTTATGTCAAGTTCTTCATTTTGGAGAGAATTTCCAGTAAAAAAAACTCTGGTACTAGATACATTAGAACAAGTAAAATCTGTCTGTGATATCATGATCCTTGATTACCTTAAATTATTAAGCACTAATGATTTTAGTTATAGAATTCTATTACCAAGAAAAGAAGACAATAATAATTTAGCAAGAAAAATTGGCTATAATCTTCAATCAGAATTTACTTCTCAATTGAGACAACGAAAAATAAAAACAAAGATGAGAGAAATTAGATATATACATGATACAAAACATTTTGGTTGGATTATAATACACTCTGAATATACAAAAAATCCATAAGGATAATTAGTTAGGTGTTAAATTTATTTGTTGAAAATCCTTCCTTCAATTTCAATATGTTAACGAGGGCTACTGTAATTATCATGCCGTATAATACTCCTCCTAATATGTCAAAAAAATAATTATAGAGAAGGTATAGCCTACTCAAACCTATCAATATAGGAAAGGTCCATAATAATTTTCCAAGCCATGTATTGTTTTTAACAAAATAAAACCAATATCCAATAATTATTATAAAAGCAGTATTCCGTGCAACATGATTTGAGGGAAAGGATAAATTTTGTGCAAATGGCATCATACTATCTTTTTCAATAGTATAATTGGCAGGAACCTGATATTGCGGAATATATTGTTCGAGAGGTGATGTCCGATTAATTAAGGGTTTAAGATACATTATAGATATAGATAGAACTACAATGGATATTAGAAAAATCAAGCCAATTTTTCTCGTTCTTTTTAATATAGTTAAGATCATTCCTATAATTAACATAGTAAATAAGTCACCGATTGAAGAGACAATAATCATAAACATATCCATAGTAGGATTTCCTCCTAGATGAAAGAAAAAATCAGAGATTAAATTATCAATGTTATTTGTTGCTTTAACAGTAACTAAAAATGATAAAATTATAAATATAACTATTAATAATACAAACCTTTTACTTTTTGGTATCAACCTCTTTTATTCATTTTCACTATCCGCTATTTCAGTTATATAAATAATATGACATCAAGTTATTAAATTTAATAATATTTATCATGTCGAGAATAAAAATACCAAATATAAGATATCAGTTTTTTATATTTTGAGAACAACATAATTCTTCACCTAGTTTTAACATTTCATATTTATTTTTGTCGCAGAATATAAGTAAAACCAATGCCGGAGGCGGGATTCGAGCCCGCGACCTTTCGATTATGAGTCGAACGCTCTAACCAAGCTGAGCCACTCCGGCAAGCTCAGCAGCGTTTCATTCCTGTTATTTCGAATGTTATATATATTCTATTAATATTTTAATTTCTCAAACTTTTTAAATTAATAACGAATCAAAAATACTGTAGCTTTTCTATTTTTAATATAAATTATATAATAAAAGATTTCAATATTTCAAGTCAAATTATTTATATGATAATTCAATCCATCTAAATTTTCTCTGTAAAGTAGTAGTATAAACCTTTTTCCAATCTAATCCTACGTAGTCTAGCCAAGTTTTCATGATCCTAGGATCAATATAATTTCTTAAAGACGTACCCAAGTTATAATCACGTGTTTCTTTTTGTAGTTTTAACTGATACTGAATTTTCTCCATTCTATGTTTTAGTTTGTTTTTCTGTTTTTCTGTTTTCCAGTTATTAGACAATATATCATTATTTATTTTTTCAATGGCCTCTTCCTTTTTGGTTATCGATTCTGCAAATCTTTCCAATGCCTTTTTACTCGCAGGGTTATTTGGATCAATTCCCTTCTTATGATTACAGGCGATCGCTGCTTTTAGATTTGCAATTTTGGCTACATAAATTTTTTTAGGTTCTGATGATTCTGCATTTACATTAAGAGGTGGATTCTTTAAGGCTTCTTTTACTATTTTTGTTGCGAGATAAGTCCTAAATACTTTTGCAGTTAACCCTGGCACTCTTTTTGTATCTATTTTTCTTAAAAATGCATTAACCTTAGAAGAATTAATATTATCAAAAATTTCACTATTGTGTCCTTTGTCTCTCATAAACAATAGAAGATTATTATATAAGCCTCTTGTGTCCTCTGAATTTATTTCCAACGTTTTTTGCCATGGGACACTATCTTTTCCTAAAAAATTAAGTTCGATAAACTTCTTACCATCTTTTTCTGGAAATTTTAGATGTTCCACTCTCAATGTAGAAGCACCCACAGTATCTGCTTCATCTTTATCTTTTTCATCACCTACTCTCATAGCTAATTTAAGAATCAAATAACAAACTGTTGCTATTTTACGTTGATTTACATCTTTTGACATAATCATTCTGTTTATGATCTCTTTCTGAACCATGTTTGCATATTTTTCGAGGTTTTTAGCTCTGTCGTATTTTTCTTTATCATTATTTTGTCTTAAAAAAGCTGAATCATGTAACCAAACATATTTTCTCTTGTCTGTCAATTTTTCTGTCCAAGTTGCTAACCATGTTGATGAATGATCATGAACTATATTTTTCCATGTCCCCTCAGGAACAGGTACGTCCTCTCCTAAATTCAAAATAACATCTTGAGGAACCACTCTAGGTTTCCATCTTCCCCGAAGTGGATGTAATCCTCTTCCCATGAATAAACCAGGAGGTTCTACTAACCAGTTGGCAACTTCTACTTCTAATCCATCAACAAAGGCCTTTCCATAAAAACTCTTTAGTCTTTCTCTTTCTTGTTTTTTTACATCTAATAATTTCTTCTTTTCTTCTCTACTTAAACTTCGTATTGTTTCTTTCTCTCTTATTTTGTGTTTAATTTCCTCATCAACGAGGATAAAGGCTTCTGAAAAATCAATTTCATTTATATTATTCATATTGTGGAATCTAGTTGGTAATACTTTTTTAAAATCATTCATGAAATTCTTTTGAAAAATAACATCTTTAATATAATGGGTATCTTTCTTTTTAGCCCATGCATAGACTATTTCTTCTTGTTCGCTATTAAGTGCTAATTTTTCATTATTAATCTTAATACTAATTCCTTTTAAAGTGTAATTAGGAGGAAAAGCTACTCCATTATGCTCTAATGTTTTCCATTTATAGGTCTTTTCTACTGTATTTGACATTAATAGATACAAATTTAATGGTCGGCGTTTACTATTGATAAATCTTACCAATAAAATAATTTATCAATTTTCATTAAACATAGATTATAATAAAGAATAATCTATATCAAGATCTTTTGAATCGAAAATGATCCAATTTTATTAATTCTTTATATGACCCAAAATCTTCTGGATTAGATTTATCAAGCATTTCTTCATCAAACAAATTATCACTTGAGAATGTTTTAATAATTTGATAATCTGATTTTCTTTGAGCTGGTATTTTGCCCATCTTATATATTAAATTTCTGATCATCTTAGGTTTCAATAGCTGGCCGAAGGATGCACCTGCAGATGTTGAAATGCTTTCGTTAATCAATGTTCCACCGAAATCATTAGCACCTGATTCTAACAAGATCTGTCCCATTCTTGGTCCCTCTTTTACCCATGAAACCTGAATATTGTCTATATAGTTATTCAAATAAATTCTTGCAATGGCATGCATTTTTAGTACTTCAACTCCAGTTGGTCCATTTCTAATACTGTCGATAAGATTTCTATTATACATTGGTGCTTCCGAATGAACAAAACTCAATGGGACAAATTCTGTAAACCCTCTAGTTTCTTTTTGTATTTCTTTTAGTATGCTAAGGTGTTTAGTAATATGTGTATAACTTTCTATATGGCCATACATGATAGTAGAAGTTGAATTAATCCCAATGGAATGTGCACATTTAACAACTTTTATCCAGTCTTTGACACTTATTCTTCCTGGGGAAATTTTATCTCTGATTTGTTGGTCCAATATTTCCGCAGCAGTTCCAGGAATACTTCCTAAACCTGCCTCTTTAAGAATTTTTAAATAATCTTGGACTGAATTATTAGATCTTTTGGCCCCATATAGAATTTCTTCAGGTGAAAAAGCATGAATATGAATATTAGGCAGCTCATTTTTAATAGCTTTGCATATATCTACATATAACATGCCGTCCATTTTCGGAGGCAGCCCAGCTTGAATACATACCTCAGTTGCACCCAGTTTTGCTGCCTCCTTTGCTCTTCTTACTATTTCTTCAATAGGTAAAAAATATCCTTCCTCTTCTCTGAAATCTCGACTAAAAGCACAAAATCCACATCTTTTAATGCACACATTTGTGAAATTTATATTTCGATTTATGACATAGGTTACAATTTCTCCTTTTTTTCTTTTACAAAGATGATTAGCAACAAAAGCAATCATATTCAATTCCATTCCCCTAGAATTGAAGAGTTCTATTGTTTCATTTTGATTTATGTTATTTCCATCCAGTACTTTATTCAATATATTCGAAACTACGGGATCTAGATTTTTTATTATGCTATCTAAATTCATCTAAATATCCCTCTTTGACTAGTCCATCAAATCCAATAAAGTTTTCTACATAATTTCTTAATTGAGGGGATATAAAGTCATGTTTGTCTATAAACTCAGGATATACAGGTAACCTTGCCCTAAGTCGTTGAGCCATTGATTCGGTTATATACTGTAACTTTTTTATATTTGGCCACTGAAATTCAGGATTAACATGATCAATTGTTATGGGTGATATACCTCCCCAATCATTAATTCCTGCACCAATGAATGAACTATAACTTGTGGGAGATAGATTCGGTGGAATTTGAATATTCATTTCAGGCATTATTATTCGTGCAATAGACACTATTTTTAAAAAGTAATCGTTAGTTGGGGAAGGGAAATCTCCCATAGGCGTATTTATTTTGGGCTGAAAATTCTGTAAAATTATCTCTTGGATATTCTTGAATTCCATATTGATAGATTTCAAGAGAAATAAATCATTAATTATTTCTTCTTGGGTTTGCCCGATCCCTATCAATAGCCCAGTGGTCAAAGGTATTTTCATTCTTCCAGCGTTCTTTACTACTTCGATTCTATTAGTAGGTTTTTTACTGGAGGCGAATTCATGTGGCATACCTTTTTCACTCAACCTTTCACTTGAAGATTCGAGCATTACACCGAGACTTACATTATATGTCTTCAATAGTTTCATTTCATCTCTAGTAATATTCCCAAGATTAGAATGAGGCAATAAGCCAGTGTCTTTTACAATTTTTTCAGATATATCGACTACATATTCTACCAATGAATTATATCCAAGTTGTTTTAGCCATTCCCTTGCTTCCTTGTATCTATCTTCCGGCCTTTCTCCAGCGACAATCAAAGCTTCAGTACAATGAAATTTTTTTCCAATTTTTGCTAATTTGATTATCTCAGTAGGCTTCATCATAACTGTAGACGATTCGAATGGATTTTTTCTATATGTACAATATGAACAAAAATCTCTACATAGATTAGTGATATTAATAAAGATTTTTCTAGAATAAGTTATAACGTCTTTTTTAAACCTTGTTTTTAATAAGGTGGAAAGTTTCAAAATAGATATAATGTCTTTAGATTCCAAAAGGCAAAGGGCATCATCTTTTGAGATGCTCTTTTTTTCTAGGCATTTTTCAAGAATTTCAGATATTGGACTATCTTTAATAGAAATTGAAATTTCTGAATTCATCACTTTAATATCTATTACTAAAGTAATTTATCTTTAGTTTTTTATAGTATAGGAAACATCATATATTCTATCATTAAAAACTAAAGATATGAGTGAGCCTAATTCTATTAATGATTCCAATACAAAATTTATCGTACCGATAAAATTATCAGATAAAACAATGAAACTAAGCGACGATGTCAAAAATGAATTAAAGAGTATAGGAATGATGGATGAAAAAGGAAAACTTAAATTGAAAGGCGTTAGTCCTAAAATGCTAAAAAGAATGAAAATGGAGTCTGTAGATTGTCCTGTTCTTCAAAGAGAGATATCGTTTATCCCATGTTACGTCTGCAAGAATTTTCATAGTAGAATATCGGGACAAGTGTATTGTCGTGGTGAACCATTATAACAATTAAATTTAGATCAAGGGATTTTTTTGTCAGAATTAAAAGATATAGGAATAACAACTAGCAAAGAAGATGATTTTAGTGAATGGTATACTCAAGTAGTGACTAAAGCTGGATTAATAGATTATTCACCCGTGAAGGGGTTCATTGTACTTAGACCATATGGATATCGAATTTGGGAGATTATCAAGGAGTCACTAGATAAAAAATTAAAAGAATCAGGACATCAAAATGGATTCTTACCTATTCTTATACCAGAGAGTCTTTTATCTAAAGAAAAGGACCATTTCAAAGGTTTTACTCCAGAGGTATTTTGGGTCACAAAAGCAGGTGATACAATTTTACCTGACAAGTTAGCTGTCCGACCCACTTCCGAGACTCTAGCCTATCAAATTTTTTCTAAATGGATAATGAGTTATAGGGATCTTCCGTTGAAAATTAACTTTTGGAATTCAGCATTACGTGCAGAAATTAAATCTACTAAACCTTTTATCAGAAACTCAGAATTTCTCTGGCAGGAAGGCCATACTGTCCATGAAAATCAACAAGAGGCAGAAGAAGAGGTTTTGCTAATACTAAATTACTATCAATCTCTTATTGAAAACTTTTTGGCTATTCCAACTCTCAAAGGGATCAAATCAGAAAGAGAAAAATTTGTCGGGGCACTATATACTAACACTATTGAATCACTAATGCCAGATGGAAAAGCATTGCAAATGGCTACTTCTCATAACTTAGGTCAGAATTTCTCGAAACCTTTTGAAATCCGTTTTTTAGGTAGAGATTCCAAACAATATTTTGCATGGCAAACTTCTTGGGGAATTTCTTGGAGATTGATAGGAGCGTTAATTATGATCCATGGTGATAATAAAGGTTTAATTTTACCGCCTAAGATAGCTCCTATCCAAGTTGTGATAGTTCCCATTTTTAAGAAGAAAGATCGAGATATAGTAATTGAAGAATCTAAAAAACTTTATACTGAATTAAATGGTTTCGATTTGAGGATAATTGTTGATGATAGAGAAGAATATACAGCAGGATGGAAGTTTAATGACTGGGAAATTAAGGGAGTACCTCTGAGGATTAATATTGGTTTGAGGGATATAAACAATAATAATTTAGAGATTGTTAGAAGAGATACAGGAGAAAAAATGTCGATTAAACGAGAGGATTGTATCAATTCCTTACATGTTTATTTGGATCAAATTCAAAAATCCTTATTCGAAAAGGCTAAGATTATACAAAATAATAATATTGTAAGAACCACTAATTATGATGAAATGAAGAAATTATTAAATGAAAAGGGAGGTTTTATTTTGGCAGACTGGTGTGAAAAAGAAGAATGCGAAAATAACATAAAAAATGAGACAGGTGCGGATATCAGACTTATTCCATTTGAGAAATATTCTTCAGAGAATAAATGTATATATTGCAATGAAAATTCAAAAAAAACAGTAATTTTTGCTAAAGCATATTAATTTATTTCCTTGTCGAAGTAAAATTTTGATATCTGCAACTTATTATTCCATGAGTTGGATATTTAATGAAAATTATTGACTTAAATTACACAAAATATAAACAGATAGGAGTCTAAATATTTGGATGGCATTAATGATATACTCACTTTTTTTGACTTTGGATATGATGAATATGGCAACGTAGGTAGATATTTCGGAATTTTAATTATTACGTTTTTCGCTAGCATAATTGTATTTATTCCTGTTCCTTATTTCCCTATACTATTCACCGCAGGTGTTGACCAGAATCTTGATCCACATTTGGTCTCCCTTTTTAGTGCAGTAGGAGCAGTAATCGCAAAATTAATAATTTTTTATGTCAGTTACTATGGAAGAAATATTTTGAGTACTAAAACTAAAAAAAGGATGCTTCCTCTCCAAAAACTTTTGTCTAAATATGGTTGGCCTGGAGCTTTTGCTGCGGCATTGACTCCTATTCCTGATGATGTTGTTTATATTCCACTTGGGTTAGCAAAATATAATCCAGCCAAATTTGCAATAGCTACTTTTTCAGGAAAATTCATTCTCAACGAATTTATAGTCTTTGGTAGTGTTATTTTCGGCAGACCAGTTGTTGAAGTGTTAACTTCTGACAATACGAATCCTATTTATTTGTATATAGGAGTTGGCGTCAGTATTAGCGTATTGATATTGATAATTTTTTTATATCTTAGAATCGATTGGGGAAAGATTATTGGTAGATGGTTTCCATGGACATTAAATAATGATGATATGGATAATACATCGAATACCAAATAAGTAGATTCTTCGAAACAAGGAAATTAAAGGAAGAAAGAAATGATACACTATGATGATTATTATTATGAGTTTTCAAAAAAAAGTAATTTACGTAAAAACAATTTGATATTTCCTTTATTTGTTGATGAGAGTAATAAATTTCAAGAGTTAAATGTTATGCCAGGAATTTTTAAGGTTCCATATAGTAAGATTAACCAAATTTTAGAAGAAGTAGTTGAAAGTGGTGTAAATTCTATAATTCTTTTTGGTATACCAAGAGTACGAAATACTATGGGTACAGCAGCAATTTCCAAAAATGGGATAGTACAAAAATCTCTCAAGTTGATAAAATCAAATTTTGGAAACAAAATTTCGACTATTACTGATGTATGTATTTGTCAATATAACAATACAGGTCACTGTGGGTTATATAAAAAGACAAAAAAAGTAGTGGATAACGACTTGACAATTGAACTGTTATCCGATATCGCACTGAGTCATGCAATAGCAGGGGTAGATATTGTTGCACCATCATCCATGATGGATGGACAGGTTAAAAGAATAAAAGAAAAGTTGGATATGAATGGTTATAATAAAATAAAAATTTTGTCATTTTCTGCGAAACAATCTTCCTCATTTTACAAGCCATTCAGATCAGAAAATTTTATTCACTCGACCAATGAAATAGATAAATCCACATATCAAGTATCGTATCACAATCCAAGGGAAATACTGAGAGAAATTGAAACCGATATTCACGAAGGGTCAAATATGGTTATGATTAAACCAGCAATGTCGTCCCTGGATCTCATTTATAGAATCAAAAAGATATGTACTATCCCTTTAGTTGTTCAGATCGTATCAGGGGAGTATTCTATGATAAAAGCGGCTTCTACAACTGGTTTGTTTGATGAAACTATGTATATCTTAAATTTAATTTCCGCTCTCAAACGATCAGGTGCTGATAAAATTATAACCTATTCTTCATTAAACATTTCTAAATTTCTAATATAGTCATTGGTCTTGAATTCTTTAGATGAGACACAGTTATATATAATAAATATATCAAACGATTTATCCCGCGATAGCTCAGCCTGGTAGAGCTTTCGGCTGTAGTAGTTGGCTTATTTAGCTAACCGTATTTTCAGCCTATCAGGCTCACATTAACAGAAACCGAATTGTCGCAGGCTCAAACAAAATAACAATTTCGTTATTATGGGGCAAATCCTGCTCGCGGGATACAAAACTTTTGGAATTAAATGGAGAAATTTTATTGTCTTGCAAATCTTCCAAAACATTACTAGCGAATCCTACACTATTGTATCTAGTACTATCCAATTGGGCTTGCCACTTTTAGTAACCACAATGCTACTAAATTGATAAATTCACTAGTATATGCATCTGTCAAATTTAAGTTAATCGAAGAGATACATTGAATTTATCCTTTAAATGTAAGAGTGATAAACGATATCAAATTTGCCTAATTTCGTTTGATTATTTCCTTAAAATTAGAAGCAAGATTAAATCCTAGTTGCTTCTTTATATGCCTATTTTAAGGAGGTTCAGAGAAATCCTTCCTTATCTTAAAATTACAACTTGGGTAATTAACCCTCGAAAAATACTATAGACTTTACTGTGCAATAGAAAGTTGTTAACGTACCTTCAACAGGAAATTACTCTTGAAACCTCTTTAGGAATTTAGTAAAATAGTACGATTTTATGATTCACTTTTATATATTCACTTATCTGTCTTATGTTATATCATCCAATAGATTCAGTCTTCTATTGCAGATTCCAGCAGCTAATATCACTAAACAAAACTTAATTCTTGAGTTTTTAGACACGAAGATTTATAATAATAGAATTTCGCTCCTCTCACTCTTTAAATAGATGAATCCTAGAATGATATTGGAGATGTCATATAATTATTTTAAAATTAATAGAAAATTACAAAATGTTTTTATTAACATTTAGTAATGATAATAAATATACGCCGATGAAGTATAGGAAGAGCCGTCTGATACGTTGTATATGAAGAAGATTATGAGTTACTGAGGTGTTACTTATTGAAGATATGGAAATTGTTATAAATTTTCAAACAAATTGGTCTTTATTAGTTGTCAATTGTTTTTTTATTAGTTAATTATTTGTTGTAAAATATATTGAAATGGAGGATACCGTAAATTAAATGAAAAATCGGGCAGATATCGAAGTAATCGCGTCGATTCTTCGTAGTGCAAAAGATACATGGGAATATCAAACTACCATCATGAATAAAGCATCAATATCTCATTCTCAAGTTATTCGATATATATCCTTGGTTATGAACACAGGTCTCATCGAATATTCAAAAATTACTGGACTATATAAAACCACTAAAATAGGATTAGAATTTCTTGAAAAGCACGAAAAATTAATAATCTTATTTCCTGAGATTGCAGAGCCATCGAGATGTTCATAACGAAATATTAACCATTGAGTTAGGTTCATTTAATAAATACTAGTAATTTATTGTAAGTTTTGTATTTGAGAGTAGCATGCTTATTTTCAGGAGGAAAGGATAGTACTTATTCATTATATTTGGCTAAACGTTGGGGATTGACAGTCAAATGTCTTTTAACTCTCATTCCACATTCTGATGAAAGCTATTTGTTCCATTTTCCAAATATTTGGACAACGCAGTTACAATCCCAAGCATTACAAATTCCCATTATTACGAAACAAATCAATTCAATATCGATTAATGATGAATGCGACAAATTAGATGAACTAATTGAACAAGCAAATAAGGAATATAAAATTGATGGAATTGTTCATGGTGGAATAGCTTCGAATTATCAAAAAAATAAATTTAATAAAATATGTGAAAAATATGACTTAAAACTCATTTCTCCATTATGGCAAATTGATCAGTATGATTATATGAATGAACTATTGAAAAATAATTTTTTAATTCAAATTATAAGCGTATCATCGATGGGTCTAGACTCTAATTTCCTTGGTATCACATTAAATCATTCAACTTTGCAGGAATTAATTAAGTTGAGTATGAAATATAAGTTCAATATCTCTTTCGAAGGTGGCGAAGCAGAAACATTAGTATTAGACTGTCCAATTTTTAGAAAAAGATTGGAAATTTTAGACTCTAGAATACATTGGGATGGTCAAAGAGGTATAGTAGAAATATCCGAAATAATATTATTAGATAAGTAAATGTTAGATAATCTGAGGACAGGCTTAAGGAGTGCCTTAAAGAAAATAGTTGGGGCATCTGATATTAATGAAGAACTTATAGATTCGCTGTCTAAGGATATACAAAGATCATTATTACAATCTGATGTTAATGTAAGACAAGTTCTTTCTATAACAAAAAATCTGAAGGAACGAGCGTTAAACGAACAGCCACCAAAAGGTTTAACGAAAAAAGATCATATAATTACAATTTTATACAATGAAATTTCGTCTCTTTTGGGATATAAAGGCAATCAGATTATTCATATAGATAAATCTCAATCACTTCCAGAAGACTCTTTTAACTTTCAACCAGGGAAAAAAAATATTATATTGATGTTGGGAATCCAGGGAAGTGGTAAAACTACTTGTACTGTTAAAATAGCTAGATGGTTTTCACGACATGGATATAAAGTAGCCATAATAGGCGCTGATACTTGGAGACCTGGCGCTCTTACACAGCTCAAAATGAATAGTATAAAGATTAAAGTTGAAGTATATGGAGAAGAAGAAAATAAGAACCCTATTTCCATAGTAAAAAATGGATTAAAATATTATGATTCTCAAGATTTGGACTTAATAGTAATTGATACAGCAGGAAGACATAAGGAAGAATCTGGATTACTGGAAGAGATGAATGAAATACATAAGGTTACCAGTCCTGATCTAGTTCTTTTAGTTATAGATGGAACAATTGGTCAGCAAGCTTATAATCAGGCAAAAGCATTTCATGACGCTGCCCCTATTGGAGGGATAATAATAACAAAATTAGATGGAACAGCAAAAGGTGGTGGTGCTTTAGCTGCATCCGCAGTTACAGGAGCAAAAATATGTTTTATAGGTACTGGAGAACGTATAGACGATCTAGAATTATTCTCACCAACTAGGTTTGTTGGACGGTTGCTTGGGATGGGGGACATCAAAGCACTCTTAGATATGGCCAAGAGCCTAGAGATTGAAGCAGATGAAACTCAGGCTAAGAGACTATTAGGAGGAAAAATGACTATAGAGGATTTCTATTCTCAAATGGAAAATGTTAATAAGATGGGATTTAGAAACGTTATAGAAAATTTACCTGGATTATCTGGAATGGTAAAAGATGAGCAATTAGATGTTTTACAAGGAAAAATTGAAAAATGGAGGTTTATAATACAGTCAATGACAAAAGATGAGAAGAAAGATCCTAATATTATCAATGATGCGAGAAGAAAAAGAATTTCTCGTGGTTCTGGAATAACAGAACATGAGGTAAAAGATATGATAAAACAATATAATAATTCAAAAACCATGATGAAACAGGCAAAAGGAAGACAAATGCATGGCATGTTGAGAAGATTTGGTTTTGGTTAAATCTTGGGTCACTCAAAATACCTGAATTATTCAAGCTCTTTCTATTCTGAATACCCGTTATGTTATACATGTTTGAAAAGGAATTTTCCTAGTTTAAAATATAACAATAAACTAACGAATGTAGAATGCTTTATTTGTAAAGGCATTTTCAGTATTATTAATGAAATTGCTCATAAAATATTCGATACGATTAATTTTCAAGAAAAATATAGCTATCGTTCATTTACTATAGGCACATCATTACCTTATTATATGTTTGATAAAGAAGATTATGTAAGGTCACTTTTTAAATTAAAAGATATCGAAGACATAAAAACTTCTTTTAATTATGAAATTAGGAACAAATTTAAATTATTATCAAAGAAAAAATTAAATCTTAAAAATCCAGACATTAAAATTAATCTATTTATTTCTGATAATAATGAATATTCTATTACAATTCTATCTCGTTCATTGTTTTTGCTAGGAAGGTATACTAAAAAAAAATTCATGGCTCAAAGAGAAAAAAATGATATAAAGAGTTGTCATTTTGATTTTCATGACACGAAAATATTGAAAAAGCAATCAATTGAAACTATAATCCAAAAGACTTTATCAAAATTTATTAGATCTGACAGAATTGTTTTTACTTGGTATGGAAGCGAAGATGATAACAGTCAAGTTCTAGGTAAAGGTAGATTATTTATGATTCAGTTTATTAATCCTCGTAATAGGACAATAAAAATTAATAAAATTTTTACTGATAACGGAATCTCCTTTAAAATTATAGAAAAAAAAGATTTTATAGAAAATGTTAAAAGGAATTTTAGAATTAAAAATAAAATATTTATAAAAACATCAAATCCAATAAATAAAATTCACCTTACCAGGTTAATGAAATTAAATAATTCTATCATCAAGTATTGTTATAAATCAAAAATAATATATAAAAAAATTTATTATATTCGATTCAAAAAACTTGACTCTTTCCATTTGATCATTAATATAGAATGTGACAGCGGTCTTTTCTTGAGGCAATTTATAGAAGGACGAAATTTCATTGAACCAAGTATTTCCTCAGTACTTTCTAATCAATGTGAATGTTTAAAATTCGATATTATGAACATTTCAACATCTTAATATTGTTATTACAAAGGTAGATTCATTCACCGGCAAAAATTTGTTATCCAAATTTTGATATTAAATTTTAATAGACATCTCTATAAATTTACTTTAGACAATTCCTAGGTCAATATTTTCAAATTTTTAGAGAATCAACTCGCGTTGTTCCATACTATAAATTAAAAAATTAGAATGCCTCTATAATTAAGGAGACACATTTAAATTTAATTATTGAAGGAAAACGTTGTATGATACTTCAAATTATCACTCGTGTACTTGCTTATGGATAATAAAGCCATCTACATCATATCATAATGATTTTTACATGATCTATTATTTTATCGAATAATATTATGAAAATCGTATTAAATATGAACATGATTCAAACCTTTATACAAAATTTAAAAGCCATGAAGCGAATTTTTGATGCATTCAATTAGTTGGAATCTGATGTATTGTTGTGGAGATGATAGTTTCACTTGCATAAATGAATTTATTTTATTAGTAAAACTAAAGTAAATACTCAGAAGATAAGCAATGAATATCTTTAGCTTATTTATTTTTTTTTGTTAAATTCAGTAAATCCACATTTACCACAGGTTAGTCTGTCTTTATGTGCAGCCATAAATACTCCCTTTCCACACCTAGGACAATCCCTCTTGAGACGTTCTAAAGAATTACCATCTAATTTATAGAATTTATAAACTTGGGACTCTTTATTGTTTTTTTTATCTACCATTCAGTTCACCACAATTATTTAGAATCTGCCTTAGCAGCTTGCTTTGCTTTCAATTTTGCTGCTTTTTCATCATCAATGAGTTTCTTTCTATCTTCTTTGGATAATTTTCTTAATAGTCTATACTTTGGAAGATGATTTTTTGCTATTTCATCATTTTCATAGATAAAAAGAGTAGCAGTAACATCAGTTTTTCCTTTTTCACCAGATAATGAAATAGGAAAAATTTTTTTTTCATCTTCATTAAAATTTTTTGCTATCATCTTTACTAATTCAATTTTACTGATTTTACCTGCTGCGCTCTTGAAAAATATTTTTAATTCTCTCCTGTTTAACATCATGTTTAATTTATCTTCTAATATTGTGAATTGGAAGCTCAATGTCGTATCATATTTTTATGAACTCATATAAGCATTTGCATTATTTCAAAATTGCGCCAGAATATAACTATTAATTTGTATTTACAAGATTTTGTGTTTTTAAATGTGAAAATTTTCACCTAAATTTTATTCTATCATATTGGGAAAGAAAATTACATAATGTATTGAGTTTTCTTGTATGAAGTCATTATAATCATTTTTAAAAATCTCGCTCTACAAGTAATGTAGTTATTTGAAAAAAATTATTCAGATTGGTTTTCTGTTATTTATAAAAAACACACATTTTTGGATGCATATTATCATGATATTTAATCTAAATTTATATTATCAATTGTCCATATTTAATTTAGATCAAAATTATTTTCAATTTCCAATAATCTATTCTTATTTCCACAAAAAGCAATCAAATCCCTTAACTTGTTTCTCCCTTTTCCCTCTCTAATTACAGATCTCGAAATATCAACTCCTTCTTTAATGTCTTTGGCAATTTTAGATAGAACCAATGCGGGTGCCGAATTGATGACAACGATATCTTCAATTTGTTTGCGTGCTAACCCATAGATAGATTTAAGAGTTAATTTGATTGAATCCCTCTTATTTTTAATAGTTATATCATTTATTGATGTAAGTGGTATTCCAACATCTATTGGATTTAGGTTAATTCTGTTTATCTTTCCTTTGATAACATACACCAAATTGTTTTTGCCAGTATTAGATATTTCATCGATGCCATCATTTGAATTTACAATGATATAATTTTTATTTAGTTTTTTTGTAACTTCAGAAAATTTATTTAATAATGTCGAATCATATACACCTATAACTTGTCCACTCAAGTTGTCACATGGATTACATAATGGTGCTGCAATATTAAAAATTGTTTTCATACCTATTGTCTTCCTTAATTTTGCAACATTTTTTAATACAGGGTGAAATAATGGAGCAAACAAAAAACCTAAGCCTAGTTCTTCAATACTACGAGATACCATATGAGGTGGACTATCCAAGTTAATTCCAATATATTCCAAAAAATCAGCGCTCCCACAAACTCCAGAAGCCGAACGATTACCATGTTTTGCTATATTACAGCCAGCAGAGGCTGCAACAATTGCAGCAGCTGTACTAATGTTAAATGTTTTGATTTTAGAGCCACCAGTACCGCAAATATCAAATAAAGAATTTTTGAACGTTGGATGGATTGTAATAGAGAACTGCTTAATAATTTCAATCATTGCGAGAATTTCATCTACAGTCTCTCCTTTAAAAGAAATCTCTTTGAGAATAGAAGAAGCATCGGAATCTTGCATTTTCCCCTCAACGATTTTTTCGAAAATCAATTTGGCTTCATTATATGAAAAATTATTCCCTGAAGAAATTTTAGTCAATATATTCTTGAAATTAATTTCTTTATTTTTCATTTTTTTATAAATGAAATAAAGTTGTTTAATATCTTAGATCCTTCACCAGTTAATATTGATTCTGGATGAAATTGAACCCCTTTAATTGGGTATTTTTTATGGGTTAAAGCCATGATCTCGTTATCATCTACTGATTTAGCTGTTATTTCTAAGCAATTAGGAAATGTTTCTTTATCGGCTATCAGGGAATGATAACGTGTAGCAACAAAAGGATTCTTGACATCTTTAAATAATGGATCATATTGATAAAATATTTTACTAGTTTTGCCGTGCCTGGTTTTACCGGCATTGGTAATTTTCCCACCAAAAGCTGAAACTATTCCTTGATGTCCTAAACATATGCCCAAAACTGGGATTTCTTTTCCTAAAATTTTTATAACATTGTTGCAAATTCCAAAATATTTCTTTTCTTCTGGATTTCCTGGACCAGGTGATATGATTATAGCATCTACACTCATCTTTTTTATTTGATTAAGAGTAATATTGTCATTTCTATAAACGAAAGTTGTAATATTATGTTTTCCAAGAGTTTGTGCAATATTATAAACAAAAGAATCATAATTATCGATAATCAAAATTTTCATTTAGATTAGCGTTTATTAATAATGGGAGTCCATTTAAACATTTCAAAGGTTGAAAATTCAAAATAAAAATATATTATACTTTTGATGGAGTAAGATAAGAAGATTTTAGTGGTTGAAATGGTCAGGTTATTTATTAATGGTTATGGTAATATCGGAAGAAGGCTAGCTACTGCATTTAATTTAGATAGCCAGGTAGATTTGGTCGGTATAGCAAAATATAAAGCCGACGAACGCGCAAAAGAGGCGAACCTTAAAGGGTATAATGTTTTTATCCCACAATCTCTCGAACAAGAATTCAAGAAGAATAAATTGGAGTTTACTGGCTTTATAGATGAGGCTATTAAGAAGAGTGATATCGTAATAGATGCTTCAAAGGAAGGGTTGGGTTTTAATAATAAACAAAAATTTTATCTGCCTATGAAAAAAAGGGCTATCTTTCAAGGTGGTGAAGATATAGAAGGCAAATATTCTGTTGCTGACATTATTCACAATTCTCGGGTTAATTATGACAAGGTAGTGGACAAGTCGTATGTAATTCAGGGTAGTTGTAATGTATCAGGAATGGGCAGAGTTATTCAACCTTTAATTGACCATTTTGGTGATAGAATTACTCGATATGATGTTACCTTAATTAGAAGATGGGCGGATTTGGAAGATTTGACTGAGGTAAAGGATTCTATACAATGGGATAAGAATCCTCATCATCAAGATGATGTTCAAAATTTCATACCCGACATAAAACTATTTGTGGATGCTTATAAGGTTCCTTCGCGAATGATGCATTTACATCAAATGTCTATTAGATTTAGAGATAAAACACCTACCAAAAATGAAATTTTAGAAATTTTTTCAAAAGAGTTTGGTGTAGCAATTTTAAATGGTGCAAAGGGTACTGCAGAGATAAGAAAAAAGGCTCTAGATATGAAATTTGCTCATGGTGATACCAACATGATTCATATTCACGAAGAAGTAATGAGAACACAAGATGATGTTCTGAAAATCTCTTATTCTGATGATCAGACAGGTATGGTTATTCCTGAAAACCATCTTCTTGTTCAGTCTCTCATTTTCAAGAAACCCAGAAAAAAGGCTCTTGCCTACACTGATAAAATTTTTGAACTTAGTAAAAAGAAAAAAATATTGGAAGAAGAATTTAAATGATTATCTGGTAAAATTCAATACTTGATATTTCTGATTACAGTAAATCATCAGATTTGTTTTAGTCCCAATTTGTATATGAAGAGGTAAGTGTTATAATTCATCTGACTAATATTGAAATTATTTCTTAAAGTGATTGATAGTGTGATAAAGAAAATATATTGAAATTATAATAATAATGAGAAAAAATTAAAAAAAGAAAATTATTACTTTCGTAACACGTCAACTTGGCCGCTATGAAGCCAATCCTTCAATTCATCATGAGAGGGCTTAGCATCATGCTTTCCAGCTAAATGAAGATGTAACAAAACATAATTTACTTGATTCAATAGGGGCTTATTACTTTCATCTCCTTTTCTAGCTTTCTGCTTTAAATCTGCAGGTACAGAATTCCACCAATCATTAAAATTTCTTTTTCCATTTTGAGTTACATTTGATCCGAAACCTTTTGGCATTGTCATAATATTTTATCAAGACATCAACTATATTTTAAACTTATTGATTGAAAGAAAATAAAACTTAACATGGTCAATATTGTTATAATCTAGAATAATTTAGGTAAAAAACATTTAATAGACATACATTATTAATATTGAAATTATCAGAACCTTTAATTAAAGGAAACCATGAGGTTTAAAAGATTACCATGGGAGAATTGAGAAAGGACTATGCCATGGATAAATTTGTAATTTATCCAAGTAATTTAGAGGAAAGCAAAAATGATAATCCTTCACTCACAATATGCCCATATTGTCCAGGAAATGAAAATAATACTCCTCCTGCAATAGTTTCCCTTGTAATTAAAAGCGGAATTCTCCAACGATTATCTGATTCTGAGGGAAATATAGTTAAAGATTGGAGTGTCAGAGTTTTCAATAGTAATGCTCCTATAATTGCTTTAAATCATTCGACTTTGTACACTGATAAGCCCCTTTATAGCGAACCAGCATATGGATATCATCAGGTTTTGGTAGCAACTCCTAACCACAATGATAGCTTTTCCAACATTTCAGTGGAACAATGGTGTAATGTTCTTTTAGTACTTCAGGATAGAATAAGATGGCTTTATTCTCAGAAAAAAGTTACATATGTTTCTGTTTATATAAACAAAGGAAATAAATGCGGAACCAATATTGATCATTCTCATATTGACATTGTCACTTTTTCGGAAGTTCCTCCTTTTATAGAATCTAAAGCATTATCCTCACATCGATATGTTAATGAAAATGGAAATTGTCCTTCATGTATTGCAATTTCTACTGAACTGGATGGACCTAGGCAAATACTTGCTACAGATCATTTTGTTGCGTTTTGTCCATGGGCTTCGATTTACCCATATGAATTTGTAATTTATCCAAAGAAACATTCTACAACACTAACAAAAATATCTCAGAAAGAAATATTTGATCTTGCTATGATTTTAAGATCAACTCTAGGAGGAATGGCTCAAGTATTAAATAATCCATCTTATAATCTCATATTTCAGCTATCGCCAGAAAAGAAGAATAGCAGACAATTTCACTGGCATATAGAAATTTTTCCACATATCTACGAACTTACTGGTCTAGAAAAGGGATTTGGTGTTTTCGTAAATAATGTTTCGCCAGAAACTGCGGCTGCAAAATTGGGGGGGGCTGCAAGGAAAGAGATAGCAAAGTTAGTAGGAGTTGAATAAATTATATTAAAAAATAGTCTTAATTTAGAGAGTTGGTTGTCAATTACATCTCTCGGTTTATCAATAATGTTTGTTTTATTAATTATTTCATTTTATAATGTCTTAATTGGAACTGAAGGACAAGGACCAGATAGGTATGTTGATGTGCGTGGAGTGGTAGTCAAGACATTATCTATTTCTGGTGTCCCTTCTATTATTCTAGCTGGAATATCATTTGGTTTATCAAAAAACTATGGTAGTAGATTAGTTGGTCTATTATTAGCTTTAACTGGAGTGGTATTAATCATTGGGATGGTAATTGCTCTTTCTATGAGTCCTATGATTACTGATGAATTTTTTCATCCCCTTATTGTTTTAGTTCCTTATACTTTTATAGCCGTGGGATTCGCAATATTTATTATTGGATTTATTTTTTACTTAAAATCTAAAAAGAAAAATAATAAAACAGGGAGATTTAATTGAAGACCTCAAATATCGAGAAGATAGAGATATCGAAACAGAATTTACCTATTAAAGTAAACAGTACTTTACTAAGAGACATTTTTAATGTAGCTAAATCAGAAAATAGTCCATTACTATCTGTAGTAATCGGTACCAAACCAGATTTTTATAAACAGGCTCCGTTGGTTGTTGAGGCTAAAAGAGAAAAACTCCCCGTATTTGTTATAGACACAGGTCAACATTTTGATGATATCTTAGGCTTTGGAATTAAAGAATTCAAATTAGAAGAGTCAGTTGGCTGCGACTTGCAGATAAGAGGTGATCTAATGGAAAAAGCTAGTGAACTGATACTAAAATTTGGATCCTTTGGTCGGTTTTGTAAAGAAGAATTCGGTTCTACTTCGAAATTGCTTCCTGTAGTTCATGGTGATACTTTGGTTGCAGGTATAGCCCCCTTGGCTTGGGTTTTTGGAATGGGTCAAAAGGTAGCCCAAAATGAGGCAGGATTAAGATCTATGAGTCCTGAAATCATGAAGAAATTAAAAATAACTCAAGAACCCACATTAGATCTTATAGAAAAATATATTCAAGAACAATTTGATGGAAAATGGTTCATCGCAAGAGAAGAGCCATTTCCAGAACAAATAGATACCTGGATATGTTCTGCAGGTACACAATATTTTTTTGCTCCTACACAATTAAATAAAGATAATCTTGTTAAAGAAGGGTATCCTGATGAATTTGTCCACGTTGTTGGCAATTCGGTAGTAGATGCGATATATCTTAAAAGAAAACAAAAAGTGTCTCAAAGTATATTTGATTTATATCCAGAATTAGAAAAAGGAAAATGGATTAGAATGGATATTCATAGAAGGGAAAATTTAACTGAACATCGATTCAAGTCAATAATCCATGGTTTAGTAAATATTGTGAAATATTCAGATCACAAAGTCGTCTTAGTTATGCTCAATGCCACAAAGTCTGCATTAAAATTCTATGGACTAGAAGAAAAAGTTAGATTGCTAGCAGATGAATTTCCTAATAAATTCTTAATCACTCCATTATGGAAAGAGTATGGTCAAGTAATCGAATTCCTGGATAGTGGACGATGTTGGGCCGAGATGACAGATTCGGGTTCCATGCAAGAGGAACTATTATATTTTAAAAATGTGCTATCCCTTACTATAAGGTTAAACACAGACAGACCTGAAACAATTTTTGATGCTAAAAGCAATTTATTAATTCCTCCGATAAATTCGGAATGGATTACATCAATGGTAAATCATTTATATGATAAATTTGAAGATTTTGGAGTAAAATCAAAGAATAAGAAGGAAATTTATGGCGAACCTGGACAAGTATCTAAAACAATTGCAAAAATAATTAAGAAACAGTTTGAAGACAAGAATACTAGTTTTTATCCTTGGTTTCATCAAAGGATCAATTTATGGAAAGAAGATAATGACCTACAATATATGTAGTAATAATTGTATAGTCAATGAATTAAAAATTATACTCAACCTTTAGTAACATAATCTGCCGATCAAATTATTGAAAAAGGATATTTATTATCGATAATAGTGTAAATTAAACTTGTCATCTAAACCACAAAATTTGAAATAATAGGCGATATCATGATTTTAACTATTATTAGATAAATTAATTAATGTGAAAAATCTTAAAATAAGAAGGTCCTTTTTTGTCAAATGGTAATAATGGCGAGAATCTTTTAGGAAGAGATCTAATAACAAGGCAAAATCAGAAGTTTAACTGTATAATTGTACTTGGTATCGATCGAGATGATGATATTGGATTGAAAGGTGGTATTGATACACCTGTTATAGGGAGGGATTCATGCATCAACGCTGGTATTTGTTTAGCCATTGAAGACCCAGAAGATTCTGATTCTAATGCCATATTTGCTGCTGTAAAAACTTACGAAGACCTTTTGAACAGAGGATATAATGTGGAAGTTGCACTCGTTGCAGGAAGATATAATAGAGGAATAGAAGGAGACGAAAAAATCGGTGCTGAAATAAAGTATATAGTAGATAAATACAAGGCAGACGCCTCAGTAATCGTTTCTGACGGTGAAGATGATGAGACTGTGATACCAGTGATTCAATCTCTAGTGCCAATAATATCTGTACAAAGAGTGGTGATTAAACATAGTAGAAGCGTTGAGTACTCTTATGCAATTTTTGCTCGATATATTAAAATGTTGGTATACGATGCTAGGTATTCAAAATTCTTTCTAGGAGTTCCAGGTGCATTGTTATTAGCGAGTGGAATCTCTACTATTTTTGGATTGACAAAGGAAGCTGTTGCACTAGTCCTAAGCATATTGGGTTGTGCTTTTATCATACGTGCCTTTGACATTGATAAATCCATAAGTGCTCTTGGTAAGCCAACCCCTACAAGTTTCATTAGGATTTTTTCTTTAGTTTCTGGATTATTAATTATAGTTGTATCTATAGTGAATGGTCTCTCACATATACCCGAAGGAATCATTCGCGATGATATGACAAATTTTGAAATTCTTACCAACAAAGCGATAGTTGGAAGTTTTCTGAGGGGTACCATATTGCTATTATGGATTGGGATTGGAACTATCCTGTCTGGAACATTATTGAGTAATTGGTTCAGAGGAAGCATTAAAACCATGTCTGATATCCTCAGATTGGTAATATTGATTTTATTGTACTACCCAATATTACAATTTACCTCAGTACTCACTGAAGGAACGAGCCCATTTAATCTTATTTCTTCATTACTCATTGGCTTAGCTATAACATTGGTTGCAGCGACATTTTTATATCAATATTATAGAAATAGAAAGGGTGGAGAATCCCTTAAAAATTAGTATTTAATAAAATAAAATAAATAAGTATTAAACACTTTATAATTTAATGAAAAATATTAAATGAAAATGATAAATTTTTCTAGTCAAATTTTATTTGAATTAATATTTAAGTTATCAGGTTTTTATAAGATATATGAAAGTTGGTTGGAGTCTCAGATATCGAGAGATCCTTTACCAAAACATATAGCTATAATTTTAGACGGAAATAGACGATGGGCAAAATATCATTTTTTTGGAATTGATAAAGCTCATTATCTTGGTGCTGAGAAAGCAGAAGAATTGTTAAATTGGATATATGATTTAGAAATAAAAATCACTACAGTTTATGTTCTTTCGAATGAAAATCTTGAACGGGAAAATGAGGAATTAACTAATATTTATGATTTATTAAGTAAAAAATTAACTAAACTTAAAGATGACAACCGAATTCATAAACGAAAGATGAAAATTAAAGCTATAGGAAATATAGAATTACTGCCCAAAAAACTACAACAAATATTAAAAATCTTAGAAGAAGAAACTTCTTCATACAATTCAATGTTTTTAAATATCGCTGTAGCCTACGGCGGACAACAAGAGTTAGTAGATGCTATTAAAAAAATAGCTTCATTGGTTACTTCAGGAAAATTAAAAATTAATGATATTAATAAAAAGATCATTGAATCATGTCTTTATACTTCTCATCTTCCCCAATCTGATCCCGATCTAATCCTTAGAACTTCAGGAGAAAAAAGGTTAAGTGGTTTCTTACTTTGGCAAAGTGCCTATAGTGAATTGGTATTCATGGATGTTTTTTGGCCAGAATTCCGAAAGATCGATTTTATGCGTGCTATAAGGACCTATCAAAATCGTATAAGGAGATTTGGAAAGTAAAGTAACAACTAAAAATACCAAGATTGCTATATTAATAAAATGCATGAACATGGTTTTTATGATCCTGATTTAAAAAAATGGTATTGTAGTTATTTTATGGATGAAGAAGAATGGCTTAAAATACATGATTATCTACCCAGTCAAGTTCAGAAACATTTATCCAATAACGAAGCTTCGGAAGACAATTAAAAAATATTTCGAATTTGGATAGTGATCTTTTTGAGAAATGAAATTTCTTGTGGAGCTTTAGTTTATTGTATTGAAAATCAAGATGTAAAGTTTCTTTTATTACGTTATTCTCAAGGCCATTGGGATTTTCCAAAAGGAAATAAAGAAAAAGGAGAAACTAATTTAGAAACAACCAGAAGAGAGATCAAAGAAGAGACAGGTATTTCTGATATTGTTTTTAGAGATAGATTTGAGAAGGAGATAACTTATAATTATTCCCGTCAAAACGAGAAGATCTCTAAAAAAGTAATTTATTTTTTAGCTAAAACAAAGGCTACGAATGTCGTATTGTCATCAGAGCATACAGATTTCGTATGGGAGCTTTATGAAAATGCTTTAAAAAGGCTTACTTATAAAAATGCGAAGGAAATTCTCACTCAAGGATATAATTTTCTAAAACATTTATAGAATGGATCCTATAATAATTAGGTAACCAGTAATTGAACAGAAAAATTATTTTATATGAAGTTAAAGTATCTTTATAATGATTTTAAATGATAAATATTATAATGTATTTAAAAATCAACTTCAACTTTCCGATTTGGAAATAGAGATATTCTTGCTTATTATATGCAAAGGCAAAATGGAACTACAACATATTTCATTAGAATTAAATTTAGAAAGGTCAAATTGTCAAGAAATCATAGAATCACTTGTCAATAAAAATATGGTAATTGAATACTCAAGGAATGTGTTTGAAACCTTTCATCCTAGGTTTGCTATAATAAATAGATATAAAAGATTGTGTTTAGAACAAGATATCCCCTGGAAAAAAAATTCAGTAATTGATAATCTTGCAATCATGTTAGAACAACCATTCGATGCTGCAAGAACTAAATAAGGAGAACTAAAAAATCATGTTCTATGATTGAAAATGATTCTAAAACGAATGACAAGATCGTTTATTTTGGTGTCATTAATATAAATGAGAACGATAAAACCATAGGAGCAATAGATATTTGGAGAAGTGCTATAACTAAGGAACTTTTTTGCGAGGAAAAGAGGTTAGGCATCCTAGATATAGCAGATTATATAGGCATGCCTAGAATAGAAAAAGGAAAAAAATGGGCTGTTGCTGTTAATAGAAATCGTTTAGGAAAGGATAGATGGAAATTAATTAAAATTTTGAAAGAAGGGAACTTAAAATTCTATGATACTGATGATGAGACAATTATTAATACAAGTGTAAAAAACTACCAAATAATCGATAAAGATTGGTGGAATTTTCTTGTTGAAAACAATATAAATCGGAGTATTGAAATTACTAAAGAGGTATAGACTATGTATGGATTCGGAGATAATGATGATATTAAAGTAGATGTTTTTATAAATAACTCATCAGGAGGAGAAGTGGCGAGTAAATTGACTGGATATTTTGTTGTTAAAAACAAAAGCTTCAGATTTTCTGCTATCGCATTTGGGAGAATTGGAGGACACAATATTAGCTTAAAATTATCTAATTTATCTATTAACAAACTAAAAAAAATGGAAATTGATGCAGAAAAATTACAACTCACTATACAGAGAAAGTTAATTGAAGGCGATGTTAATCTTCCTCCAGATATCAAATTACCTTGATAAATCTGGAATACCTCTTCTCAAAGTAGATTGAAATTAAAAATGTTATTAATAATTAGTTCTGTACTTGTTTATGGATTTACTAAATAATTGTAATGACGTATTTATTCATTAAACTAATGCGTTTTCTAATGAGCTTGAACAATTACATATAGTTCTCTCCTCCATTATTTTGGGGATAATTGTTAGCAACAATTTTTTCGTTTTATCAACATTTTTACTTAATGTTTCAATTATTTCCTTTGAACTTACAGCAACTTCTGCCCAAACATCATAATCAGTTACTGTGGATATGGACACATAACACATCTCCATTTCTCTAGCTAAAATGCATTCTGGAATTAAAGTCATTCCTATTATGTCAGCTTTAAGTATAGTTCTATAGTAATTAGATTCAGCTTTAGTAGAAAATCTTGGGCCTTCTATACAAATATAAGTACCATTTGGATGGAACTTAAACTGTAAGTTGTTTAAATCCTTTATAATGGTTTGTCTCAAATCAGGACAAAAAGGATCAGATTGAGAGATATGACAAACTACCGGCCCCTCGTAAAATGTATATCTCCTTTTTTTTGTAAAATCTATGTACTGATCAGGCAGTACTATATCCCCTGGCTTGTATTGTGGTTGGAGACTTCCTACTGCTGATGGTGCTAAAATCACATTAACTCCGAGTTCTTTCATCGCCCAAATATTTGCCTGATAATTAACTTGGTGTGGAGGAATTCTATGATTTTTTCCATGGCGAGGAATAAAGGCTATTTTTTTCTCATTATAGGTACAAATCGTTATTCTATCTGATGTTTCTCCATATGGTGTATTAATCTTAATTTCGTCTACTATATTAAAAATATTAGAATCATATAACCCCGTCCCCCCAATTATTCCTATTGTCGATTTATATTCTAAATTTTTAATCAAAATATTTCACCAATGAACGAACATCGTACCCTTTTTTTCTTAATACTTCTCCTCCTTTTAGATATACTAATTCTATAATAAATGCAAACCCAAAAATTCTACCGCCCATTTCCTCGATTAATTCGGCGGTTGCAATGGCAGTCCCACCTGTAGCAACCAAGTCATCAGCAATTAAAATATTTTGACCTTTTTGAATTGCATCCTCCTGTATTTCGATCGCAGAATTACCATATTCAATTTCATATTGTTTTTTTATTGTTTTACCTGGAAGCTTGCCAACTTTCCTCACCAGAATAATTCCTTTGTTAAAATTATTAGCTAATAAAGATGCAACTGTAAAGCCTCTAGACTCAATTCCGGCTATCAAGTCGATTTTAGACAACTCCTCTTGTTTAATAAATTCTTTAGCAATCGCTTGAATTGCCACAGAATTCCTGAACAATGGATTTATATCTCGAAAAACCACTCCATCTTTGGGAAAATTATTAAAAGTCTTGATTAAAGATTTCAGGTCTACCTTACTATCATACAACATCACAAAACATATCTGAGTATTTAAAAAACCTTCCTTTTAGTATTAAAAAATTTCAATTGTATGATACTATAAGATATTAGATAGGAGCTTCATTCTTTCCATTCAGTAAATTCAAGTTTAGCTGATTTAATAAAGGCATTTTTTTTGTTTAACTCATTTAAAAGAGAATGTCGTAGGTTTGCTTCTATGAAGATTGTATTTAAAAGATTGCTTTTACTCAAATCTGAATTTTGTAGATTAGCCCACATAAAATTAGATCTATTCATGTTACAGTTTCGTAATTTACATTCCTTCATTTCGGCGTACATAAACAAGGCATCAGTGAGGTCAGAGTTATCAAAATTTGAATTATTTAGTTCCGCTTGTACAAGGTTGGTTTTTTTTAAAATACAATGAGAAAAATTAGTGTTATTACAAATTGCACCATTGAGAAACGCAAAGGAAAGATTTTTTCCAGAAAAATCTTGATTATCTAAATTCGGTTTGTAGACAAGGTTGTGAATCCGATAGTTATTAAATTCATTAATCTTTTCGGCATTAAGAAGCTCAACTCCTTCTTGGTTCAAATTTTTCATTGTATAAAAAACAAATAACTGTTATATCAATTTTCTAGACGTACACAGAATATTTTATAATTTAACTAATACTAATGTAACTCAATTATAGAATAGATAACATTTTTAGTAGGAACTTATAAATTAAATAGGCGTGAATCTCTCTAAAACTACTAACATACCGCCTAGGATAATGGTTGTTGATGATGAAAGAGATATTTTATCTATTGTAAAAAGAGGGCTTGAATCAAAGAACCGATTTCAGGTAGAAATATTTATCGATGCAGAATCAGCTTTAGCTTCTCTAAAAGAAAATTCAAACAATTATTATGATTTGGTTCTTACAGATATTCGAATGCCGAAGATTAATGGATTCGAATTATATAGACGGATTAAGGAAAGTAACCCTACTATGAAAATAGTATTTATAACTGCATTTGAAATAAACAAAGAAGAGTTCAGTAAAGTTATTCCTTCATTGGATGTTGTAGACTTTATTAGCAAACCTGTCAGTATGTCTACCTTAATTTCCAAGTTAAATTCTATTTTAAATCATATCCAGTGAGCTTTCAAAAAATTTATGATAATTTACTATTAATACTCTCTAATCAATTCCAACTATTGGTAATGCTTTTTTTTCAGGAAAATTAAAACTATTATCGTCAATCTCTTCTTTTGTAACTTTTTCGAATTCTAAAGTGATTTCAACTGGAATTGAAAACTTCAAACTAATTTCATTGGCTAATTGACCTATATGATAAGAATCGTAAATTTCTTTTGATCCTTCAAGAAATACTCTGGATTGCCTACTTAAGATTTTTCCACTAAATTTTGATACTAGATAATCTGTTAACTCTTTAACAATTTTTTCTGGTATCTCATTATAGTAAAAGCAAATTCCATGAACAGGCTCTTTATCAAATGGAGTTCCATATTTATACCAGTATATTCCAAAATGTTCATGTTCTCCATACAAACACTTTATTTCCCAATGGTTGACCTTATCAGTAGGGTATTTTGCATTTAAAATTTCAGATATAGTAAGATGCCAATATCTTAGACGCATAAGACTATCTTATTTTTACAAATATAATAACCTATGAAAGATTAATATGAAGACTCGAATTTAAAAATCAAGATAAATTTAGCTTGAAGATTAATTATAATGAAAATTATGATAGGTTAGAGTTAATAAGGGAAATGGAAACTGAATTCAACAATAACAATATTCAATTTTTTAGCACATTATCGTTTCATCCTGATCCTGTCATTAGGACTAGATCTATTTGTATTCTTGCTGATATTGGCGGTGAACAGGCAGTAGAAACCATAAGCAAAGCATTAATGGAGGATGGAGATGATTTGGTAAGACATGAGGCCGCTTTTTCACTTGGACAATTAGGATTTACAAGTGGCATCAAGACATTAAGTTATGCAGTTGAAAATGATCCGAGTATTTTTGTTCGACATGAAGCTGCTGTTGCATTGGGAGTGATAGGTTCGGAGGCTGCTAGACCTGTATTGGTTACTGCATTAAGTGATCCAAGCGAGGAAGTCAAAAAGTCAGCTAATGTTGCATTGGCAAACTTAGATTATATACTCACATCAAAGAAAATAAACAAATTCACGCGAATGACTGGAGGATAATGAATATGAAATCAGGTAACTATTTCATCCATCCTATTCAATTTAATAGCTTGTTTAATTTCTCTGCTTATTCTTCTTCCCATACTCATGGGTTCATTATATAAAAGATCCGAATAGGGTGATCCATTGATAAAGAGATTTGTACCTGCAACGATTCTCGCAGAAAATTCAAATGTCACAAATGTGCCATTTTTGTCATAAACTCCCTCTATGCAGAAAGGGCCAGGTATGCCAGGAGGAGTTAGTTGTTTTGTTTTTTCAGCAAAATTCTCAGCCATAGAAAAGACTTCTTGCAATAACGACTCTCTAAGTACTAGTGGAAAATTACCAATAACGTTATACGAAGGATCAAGATCCAAGTTAATCTGTATATGTGCTGGTATTCGCCCAATGCCATCTATATCAGATTCATACCTTCTATCTATACCTAAGAGTTCAACTTCGTTATTTAATGGAGAATAAAAAAACTGTAAAAATATAGGTACTCCTAAAACATATTCTTGAATGTATAATTCTTTTTCAGATGTTATTACTTTTTGTTTGATCAACTCTTTACATCCGTCGTCAAAACTTTGTTCGTTCCAGGCAAGAAAATAGCCTTTACCTCCTGCAGCCCCATGTAATTTAACAATACATAAATTTTTAATTTCATTTTTTTTATTAATTTGTAATGGAGTATTAAAATTTGATTCGGTCATCAATTTTTGCTTTAATGTTCGATCAGCTTCCCACCTCAAAATCCATTTGTTACCAAATATTGGTATACTGATCTTTTCCAACTCATCTAATTTAAGATTGGATATTAAAGTTCCATGCGGAATTAGAATTATTTTTTTATCTAATAATTCATTTTCTATATTTTTATTTAATAAGTCCCTAAAATTATCAATAATAAATAAATCATCTATAAATTTAAACCTTTTATAAAAATTCTCCCTTTTTTTTTCACATATTAGCAAAGTCTTAAAACCTTCATCTTTAGCTCCCTTGAGAACTTGTAATGAACAATGAGAACCAAGTGTACTAATAACGTGATCTTTATCTATTACATTTAACAATATTCTCAACTGGTATTTAGGGAGATAAATTATTTATGGTATAAAAAATGTCTCTTGATTGCCTTTCTCTGATATAATTAAAAAAAAACAAATATTGCCTTATATTCTAGGAATTTATGACAACTAAAAAAGACGGAGAAAAACTTAATATTAATGATATATTAGATGATAATATTTCACAATTACTATTAAGCTTAGAAGGTAAAATTCGTTCTGGCGAATTTAAAATTTCATTATATGGCCTTGGCCATGTTGGTTCTCCGATAGCTGCGGCATGGTTGCGTGCCGGTGCCCATGTAATAGGGGTTGATAAATCAAAGTTTATTTTAGAATATGCTAGACAAGGAAAAACATCTATTCCTGAACCTGGTGTCAACGAAGCATTTGGAGAAGGTATTAACAATAAGAAATTATCTATTTATGACGATTTAGTTAAAGCGTCAAAGGATTCTTTTCTTAAAATGATATGTGTCCCCGTTCTGGCTGCTGATGGTTCGGCTGATTTATCTGCGGTAAAGAACGTAGCTAAAGCAATAGGAAAGGGTTTAAAGAAAAATGATGTCGTAACTCTGAATCCGAGTGTTCCGCCTGGAACAACCGAAAAGATAGTTATTCCTATATTACAAAAATATAGTGGATTGGTTGTTGAAAATGATTTTTATATGGTTTATAATCCTGAGCGGATCTATGAAGGTAGGGCAATAGAGGATATCGAAAAAAGGTATCCTGGAGTAGTTGCAGGATACGGTAAAAAAAGTTTAGAAATTGGTACAAAAATTTTTTCTCTTATTTATCAAAAAGGAATAATATCCATGAGTAATATAAAAGCCGCAGAAGCAGAAAAATTATTCGAGGGAGTTTACAGAGATGTAAATATTGCATTAGCAAATGAATTAGCAATATTTTCTGAACATCTCGGGATTAATTTTTGGGAGGTTCGTTATGCTGCAAATTCTCAGCCATTTTGTCATATTCATAAACCAGGTATTGGAGTAGGAGGAGCTTGTATTCCAGTATATCCTCAATTTATTCTAAAAACTGCAAAATCTCTTGAGGTGGATTGTAAACTAACAAGATCAGGTAGAATACTTAACAATTCCATGCCAAAGTATTGTGTTAGACAAGCACTAAAACTTCTCAAGTCCAGAAATTCCAAAAACTTGACAATAACATTATTAGGACTTGCATTCAGAGGTGGTGTCTCTGATACAAGGTTATCCCCCACCTATGAAGTAATCAAAGAATTACAGAAACTAAAAGTTAAAGAAATTAGAATTCATGATCCACTTGTTAAAAAAGACGATATTTTCTCTAAATATAGTAATATGTTCCTAATTAATGATCTCGACTTGGCAATAAAAGGAGCTGATTTGATCATAATTATTGCGGATCATGACGAATATAAAAAAGTAAATAATACTAATATAGGAAAAAGTGTATTGTATGATGGAAGAGGAATCATTATACCAGAAAACCTGGAAGGGGCACAATATTCAATGATAGGTAATTTAAATTAGCTTATAATTTAATCAAATATATTAACTGAGAGAATTCTAAAACTAATGTATAATTTGAAGACACCATCTAATCAACTTCTAACTATTGAATGGAAGAATAATTATCTTCTTTTGATTGACCAAACAAAACTACCAACTAAGTTATCATATGTAAAGTGCATGAATTACGTTGATGTTGCAGATGCTATTAAAAGACTTGTTGTTAGGGGAGCACCGGCAATTGGAGTTACTGCAGCATTTGGCTTAGCCTTGGCAGCACTTAATAGTAAAACGAGTAATTTAAAATTTTTTTTAAGAGACTTATCTATTGCATATTCATTAATACGATCAACACGTCCTACCGCAGTTAACCTCCAATGGGCACTTGATAGAATAATGGAAAAAATAAAGAATCTTGGTGACATCTCACAAATAAAGAAAGTTATCCTAGACGAAGCTTTACTAATGGCTAAAGAGGACATAGATACAAACAAATCGATGGGACTAAATGGTGCCAAGTTATTTTCTGATGGCGATACTATAATGACTCATTGTAATGCAGGATCTTTAGCTACTGTTGCTTACGGAACTGCGTTGGGAGTTATAAGAGCTGTCAAAGAATCAGGTAAAAAAATTAGTGTTATTGCAACAGAAACCCGACCTGTAATGCAAGGTTCTCGATTAACTGCGTTTGAACTGCAACATGAAAAAATAGATGTAAGTCTTATTCCTGATACTGCTGTTGGATACATAATGGCGAAGGGACTCGTTAAACATGTCGTAGTCGGAGCAGACCGAATCTTACGTACTGGACATGTTTTTAATAAAATAGGTACATATCAGCTGGCCGTATTAGCGAAAACACACTCTATTCCATTTTATGTAGTAGCTCCTTCTTCTACTTTTGACTTGAAGAATATGCCTAAAGATATAGTTATTGAAGAACGTTCAAAGGATGAAGTTATCAAAATCGGTAAAAAAATAATTGCTCCACCCAACATTGGAGTTATTAATCCCGCCTTCGATATTACCCCTCCCAAATTAATCACAAAAATAATAACCGAAAAGGGAATTGTTTCACCTCCTTATAGTAAAAATATTAAAAAATTAATGGAATAATTTCTGCTTTCACCAAAACAAAAGAAATAATGTTTATTAATAACATTTTTATCATCTTTTCCTCTTAGATTAAAATATATAAAATGTCAAAAGAATCAATAAGTAAGGATCAAGTTTACGTTCAGTTAAAAAAATGCATGGATCCTGAAATTCCAATAAATGTTGTTGATCTAGGACTTATTTATGGTGTAGAGATTGAAGCAGAAAAAGATGTTAATATAAAAATGACAATGACAACTCGAGGGTGTCCATTACATAATACTATGGTTAATGATGTTAAAAAGCATGTAGGCAAAATAAAAGGAATTGGTAATATCAATGTAGAAATTGTATGGGATCCTCCTTGGTCTATTGATAAAATGGATCCAACAGCTAGAGATTCCCTAGGATTTGGAAAACCAAAACTAAGATTTCAAATAGATTATGAGAAAGCTCATCCAAAACAAATAGGTTCATATATGAAATCGGATGACGGTTCTTTAATCCTAATGAATAAGGATGAAAAAAGTTTTATGGTCAATGATGCTATAGTTCGATTTTGGGAATCCTGCGATGGTACAAAAACTATTAATCAACTCACAGACTATTTTTCCGAAAAATTGGGAATTCCAAGACAACAAGTAGAACAAGAGACTGTTCAACTTTTGGAACAGTTATTTGATGCGAAGCTCATTGAAGTATAGTTTTATTTTGAATTATGCAAATGATTTCGCTTGCTATTTTGTCACTCTGTGCTTCAATCTGATATGTTTTTCTAAACAAGATGTTGAACAAAACATATGGATACAATCTTCTTTTAAACAAGGAATAGGCTCTAAATCATTGAATATTCTATTACAATAGATACAAATTGATTCTAGTAGAGGGAACGTTTTAGTTATAAACAAATTTGAACAATTTCGTTTTTCTTTAAACCACATTATTTCCAAAGATAGTTTTTCTGCATATGATCTTATCATATCATAAGCTTCATAATACCCTTGAGCGTAAAATTGACGAATTATAATTCCAGGAAACAAACCTGCTCTACTATTATGGTGGTTTTTAAATGATACTAGCCATTTTTCGGAAGGTATAACTTCCTTTTCTGGTTTGTTTTCAAATTTAATAGTTTTTCTTTTTTTAGATTCCAATTAACAATAATGATTATGGATCTTTATTTTCTAGAAAAAAACTTTTAAGGTCATTGATTTTTATACGTTTTTGTTCCATTGTATCTCTATAGCGAACCGTTACAGTCTTATCATCAAGAGTATCATAATCAACTGTTATTGCAAATGGAACTCCTATTTCTTCTAATCTTCTATATCGTCTGCCAATAGATCCAGATTCATCATAATACATATCAAAGTCTTTTTTTAGATCATGGTAAATATTTTTTGCGATATCTCCTAATTCTGGTTTCTTGACTAAGGGAAGAATTCCAGCCAAGATGGGGGCAAGGTATGGCTTTAACTTTAAAATTACCCTATCATTCTCATGGTCCTCGAAAAAGGAATTCTCTAAAACTGAATAAATGCTTCTATCTATTCCAAGTGAAAGCTCAAATACATGAGGCAAAACTTTTTCATTTGTAAGAGGATCTGTTATTTCCATTTTTTCTTTACTAATTTTGGAATGTTGATCTAAGTCATAATTTGATCTGTAATTACATGCCACCAATTCTAGCCAACCTAGACTCGTTTTTAACTCAAAATCGAAAGCGATTGTTGCATAAAATGCTTTTTCTTTATCAGACAATTTTCTAAAACGTGTTTGATTCATATCAATACCTGTTTTTTCATAAAATTCATTTAAAATAGATAAATAATAAGCAATTAATTTATTAGGAATGATTTTGTCCTCTATTGCTTCTTTAGCTGTAAGTTTAAAAACCTCAGAACCGTCGTTGATATTTAAAATAGTGTCTTTAATTTCATCAAATTTTGACAGAGAGTCTAATTCATTGGGATTACAAAATACTTCGATTTCCGCTTGATAAAACTCTCGCAGTCTCAATAAACTTTGCCGAGGAGCTATCTCATTCCTAAAACTTTTCCCTACTTGAGCAATTGAAAAGGGAAGTTTTCCTCTCATAATTTTAAAAATTCTTTTAAAGTCTACAAATATTGCCTGACAAGTTTCAGGTCTTAAATACGCTTCTTCGTTACTAGGACCAATTCCTACTTTAAACATCATATTGAATCGTTCAGTGGGCTGAAATGATGAATCACATGTTGAACACTTTAAATTATGCTGATTTATTATCTCGTCAACTTCATTATTAGAAGCTCCTTCAGGCACATTTATTCCTGCTTTATCAAAAATAAATTTATCAGCTCGAAAAGTGGATTTGCATTTACTACAAACTATTACAGGATCAGAAAAATTATCAAGATGCCCTGAAGCAACAAATACATTCTTACTCATTATTTGTGATCCATCAATTTCAACCATGTCATCCCTTCTAACTAGTTCTCTCCGCCATAATTCAATGAATTTATTTTTAAGATTGTTCCCATTGGGACCATATTCCCAAAAACCTGCCATAGAATCAGAGTAAATCTCTGAGCTAGGAAAATAAAACCCTCTATCTAAAGAAAGCTTTGCAATTCTATCGTAACTAGTCATAAATATTATCCATGAGAATAAGGTTCTATATTTTTCTTGATGTCTTCAATTACTTTTAAACGTCTCAATTAATTCAAACACAGCTTTCATGTTTTCTTTATTTCCTCTAATGCCATCAATTGGGGTTTCCATGATTATTGGAATATTTTGAAAATGTTTAGGATTTAAAAATTCTTTTAGTCCTTCATTACCTATTAAACCAAGCCCAATATGCTGATGTCTATCTTTGTTCTCGTTTATTTTCCCTTTCGAATCATTTAAATGCAAAACTTTTAAATTTTTAATATTTATCGTATCATCAAAATTCTTCATTGTTTCTTCTACTTTTTTAGGTGTCCTTAGATCATATCCGGAAGCAAATGCATGACATGTATCAAAACAAACCCCAAATTTTTTGTTATTTAAAGTATCTAGTATATACCCAATTTCATCAAATTTACTACCTATGCTATTTTTTTGCCCAGCACTATTTTCAATTAAAATATTTAAATGCAAATGTCGTCGATATGTAGAATTAAAATTGTCAAGTGCAAAATGGCATGCATTGACTATTTGGTTAATCCCATTTTTTTCCCCCGATCCTAAATGGCTTCCGAGATGAAGAACAAGGTAGGGAATTTCTAACAAAAAACATCTAATAATTTCTTCAGCTAGGAGTTCCTTGGATTTCTGATATGATTCACCAGTTGGTGAGGCAAAATTAGGTAAATATGGGATATGAACTACAATATCTTTATTATCAATATAACTATTTTTTATTTTTTTCTTAAATTCATTAATATCATTAATTTCTAATGGTTTAGCTGTCCAACCACGAGGATTTCTAGTAAATATTTGAAAAGCAGTGCAACCTATACTTTCTGCATTACTAATTGAATTACTAATTAAGCCTGAAATTGATACGTGGCATCCTACTTTCACTTTGTTTTCGGAATTTTGTATAAAGTACATAGATAATATCTTTACGAAGTAGTTTTATTTTGGTGATGACTTTAATTAGTAGTATTGAGCATTATCTTAGGTAAAGATGACCTGGCTAAATATCCATTCTTAGAAGAAGCTGGAAACTATATACGAGAAACTCATTTTGATTTGGACGAATTTAATCGCTCTGAATTTGTACACATTATTGAGCGAGCTTCGAAAAGGATTGAATGTGAATTAATCCAAGGAAAAATATTTATGGATCTTGAAAAATATGATATAGAATTATTTACTTTTCTCGTCTCTCTTATTATTATGAAGTATATAAATGAAGATTCTGCTATCAAAAAATTCTCACTTTTTGAAGCTATGCGTGTAGAAAGGTTTTTAGTTTCTGATCTTTCCAAAGAGAAAGATCTCACAAGAAAGAATCTTCTTATTTCCAAGGTTTTCAGAGAACTTTTTCACTTGGATGTAGAATTAGATCCAAAAAATAATCATCT